>NZ_FRAX01000021.1 GCF_900142465.1 Fibrobacter sp. UWH6 | reverse complement strand
AAGAGTATTGGACAAAGGCTTGGCTTTGTGAGTGCAGGCGACGAACGACGCGCTCTTGAACGCAAGGTTCGCAGAATGGAGTCGGCAAGCAAGGCAAAAGATGCGAAACTGGCTGCGAGTGAAGCTAAACTGGCCGACCAGGCCAATGCTCTCGCTGAGAAGGACAATGCTCTTGCTGAGAAGGATGCACTGATTGCTGCTCTTCAGGCGAAGCTGGCCGAAAAAAGCAAATAGCTGCTGCGATCATTTCGCATAACGTTAGGACCCCTCGCGGGTTCTTTTTTTGTTTGCGTCTCCCCCGCGCCCCTCCGGTGTCATCCCCGACTTGTTCGGGGATCTCCTTTTTCTCCAAACGAAGCTACTGCGGCTTACAAAGGCTTTTTCGCACACTCAAAAGTCCTGCAAAGCCTTCCCAAAAGATTGGCTCAGCCCTCGAACTCCTTGCTGCGCTCACGAACCATTCACGATGCTCCGATTTCGCTGATTTTGTAGCCTTGCGATAACATTATTAAGTGTCTTTAGTAAATTTTTTATAATATGTAATAGGCTTTAATCGTAATTTTTTGACTTCTATTTTTGGCTGCGGTTGTATAGGGACTTCCTAAGACTGGGGTTCAATATGAAGAAGTTTGCAATAGCTGTAGCTGCTATTTTACTCTGCGCTGTAGGCGCCACTGCCGTGAATACTTGCACGCCGGGGACTCCGAAGGTGTACGGCTCCCTTACCATAGACACCATGACCGTTGATTTTGGTAATGACGTTGGCAAGTATGTTCGGTGTGTTGCCTATTTTGACGATAAGAGCCCGAATCGTGATTCTACGATTAGTGTTCCTGATACGGAATATGTGGAACATATTATCTATCATCGTGATTTCAGTGGCAATACATATGGAACGGTAATGTTCCCCTTTGAATCCACTCTTTTTGGTGGTGATGGACTTCAGCTTTTTGGCGCGAACGTTTACAAGTTTGTAATGCTGAAACGTTATTGTCCACAATGCGTTGTGCAGGCTGTTGTCGATGAAGTAAAAAGAGCTGATACCTTGGAAGCCAATACCCCCTACATTGTAAAGGTTGGTGGTGTTGATGGGGCTAGTCAAATTGAATTTCGACAGACCTATGAAAATTTCCTGAAGGTACCAAGCTATCCGTTGAGCACCAAGGGTGGAAATAACGGGGTCGTCGTGTCCGAAGACGAAGATTCCAAGGGCTGGAAATTCGTTGGCACTTACAGCTACAAAAAATGGGTGGCTGGCGATAAGGATCTCGGCCGCGTGTATGGCTATGCCGCCGAAAAGCGTGAAGCCACGGATGGCAAGAAAGAAGTTTCTGTTGGCGACTTTGTGAAGGGCTCTGCCGGCGCATTTATCCGCCCCATGCGAGCTTACTTCTGCAACAACTGCGCAACTGGCAAGTTCGTCGGTATGAAGGCTGCTGCAAAGCCGGAGGAAACTGCCTCCCTGGATGAGGAACTTCCCGAAAAGATTGAAATTGTCATTCGCGGAAGCGATGGCGACTTGACCCCCATTGGCGTGATGAATACCCGCACTGGAGAAATCTCGACGGATGATAATCTCTGGTTCGACATGAAGGGCCGCAAGCTGAACAAGAAGCCTACCGCCAAGGGAACTTACTACAACAAAGGCCAGAAGGTCGTCATCAAGTAGGGGAGAACCATGAAGAAAGAATATGTAGCCCCGAAGATGGATGTTCTGGAAGTTTGCGTAAATGCCGCACTGCTGCAAGGCTCCGGTACCGAAGGCGGCCCCGACGCTACCGAATACGATGGCGAATTCGGTTTTGACTACAATCCCGAAATGAACAAGAATGCCTAATTGTTAAAATTTGCAGTAGAAATGCTCGGCCAGGTGGCCGGGCATTTTTCGTTCTGTAAAGTGGTTTCTTTTTTCCGAAATTTTTATTTATCTTCAAGGGTATGACATTCCTGCTTGTGGTCATATATGTCGCCTTTATCGGCTTGGGTCTCCCGGATACGATTCTGGGGGCGGCATGGCCCTTGATGCAGACTGATCTGGCGGCCCCTCTTTCTGCGGCGGGAATCCTTTCGATTATCGTGAGTGTCGGGACGATAATTTCCAGCCTGATTACGCCTACGTTGATGCGCAGGCTTGGTACGGGCAAGCTGGTGGCGATTAGCATTTGCTGTACTGCAGTGGCTACGGCTGGATACGGCCTTGCGACCGCTTTCTGGATGATGTGCGTCTGTGCCATACCCATGGGCCTTGGCGCCGGAGCCATCGACGTTGCCCTCAATAACTTTGCGGCAATCTATTTGGAATCAAAGCACACCAACTGGCTGCACGCCAGCTGGGGCGTCGGGGCCTGCCTGGGGCCTGCAATCCTGTCGGCTTCCGTTTTTGTGGGGGCGGGGTGGCGAGGTGCCTATGAACTGAATGCAGTCTTGCTCGGAGCCATCGTGGTGATGATGCTGGGGGCTCTCCCGTTGTGGAAACGTGTCGAAAAACCGAGGCCAAGTAGCGAGAGTGGGCGAGGCAACGGTTCCGAAAATCGTGGTGGCAAGACCTCCGCTCCGGTGGAAAATGACATATCCTTGCGGGCGGCCCTTCGCGTACCTGGCATGAAGCTTTCCTTCTTAACGTTCTTCTTTTATTCGGCGCTTGAAATTTCCACTAGCCTTTGGTGTGGAACTTATTTGGTTGCCCGCGGCTTTGCTCCGGAGATTGGTGCTTTGGCGGTTTCTCTGATGTTTGCATGTGTTATGATAGGCCGCGTTGCAAGCGGATTCTTTGCCATCAAGTTTACGGATATGCGCCTGGTGCATGCGGGTATAGCCATTGTGATTGTTGGCTGTTTTACTTTGATCCTTCCGTTGCCGTTATGGTTCACGCCTCTTTGCATTTGTTTGCTTGGTTTGGGCTGTGCCCCTGTTTATCCATCCTTAATTCACGCGACTCCGGCCCGTTTTGGGGAAAATCTTTCGGGGCGAGCCATTAGTATACAAATGGCGGGCTCTTATGTGGGGTCCATTATAATGCCTCCTACTTTTGGATTGATTGCGGCTCATTTTTCTGTGATTCTCTGGCCTGTTGCATTGGCTGTGTTTGTGAGTTGTCTTCTGATTTGCGTTTGCCTGTTGGATTACGTTACCCGTAAGAAGTTGAATAATGCATTCGCTGCCGAACGCATCATGGACGTACTGCATCAGGTGTCTGCAATGAATGCCGCCCGTAACAGGATACGCCGCCGCCGTCGCAAGGAACGCCGAAAGGCTAGACAAATTCAGCAGCGTAAAGCCAGAAAAAATCAGTGACTTTGATGATTGATAACTAGGTTAAGGGAATCTTAGTTGTTAGATTTAAGGGTGGAGGCTATGATGAATAAAATTTTATCTCTCGCTGTCTTAGGTTTCGTCTGAATTGCAAGTGCTTTTAACTGCATCGATGCCGTAAGATTGGTGAATATTACAGAACAGATGTTGTTCTCTCTAGATGAATCCGTTCGTCTCGATAGCAATAAATCTGTGAATCGAGATGGTGTTTCTGGAACGACCTATAATTTTTTGTGGAACGGACCTTACCTTGAATCTTACAGTGGAATAAGAATTCTTTCTGATGGATTGTCTGCAATGAGCTCGGTTGTTCCTTTTTATGTAGAAAGAGAAAGTGAACCGAAGAAAACAGGCTTTGAAATCCTTTTGTCAAAGGAGCTGAATGGCGATACCACGGTTGTTAATCATACTCGATATACCGATGGAAAAAGTTTCGTAAATAGCAGAGGCTTGTTTTTCGGTGAAAATCTTGTCATAGAATTTTTACCGGATGAATCTGTGAGTTCTCTTTTCGATCGTGAGGAATTGATTACAAGGAACGATACCTTGTTCACCAGGAAATGGACAAAAAATAGTTCTGGAGATTTGTACGTTCAGACAGAGTTTATTCTTGCTGTCGATAAAAATGATTCTACCTTGTGTAATCAATGGGTTGTTTTGGCTACGGGAGATACCGTACAGGATCGTAAAGGCGAATTTAAAAAATAGAAAATGGCTATTCTCTTTTTTTGACTGACGTTGACGAAAATAGCAAGCCCCTTCAACAGTATTTCTTTACTGTGTTGAAGGATGATAGTTCTGTAGAAAATCCAGATACTTCTGCAGCCGAAATCCCCGATACCACAGTGGTTGAACTGCCTAAGGATTCCGTTGTTACGCCTGTGGATTCAGTAGAAACTTCGAAGGATACAACGCTGGCGATTGCGAAGCGGATGAAAGCTGAGCCTGTGTTTAAATCTCGAGACCACTACATCGACCTGAAGGGTCGTCGTTTCTCAAAGCAAAAGAAAGAACTGCCTTACCGCGTTTTATTCTAGTTTTCTAAATTTTTAATCATGGCAAAGAAGAAAAAGTTTTTTAAGTCCCCGGCGCTGGCTCAGGCCAACCGCAGCAAAGAAGATCGCCTTCGCGATACCTTGACTCAGATCGTTAGCGGTGAAAGCCGCCTGTTGAACCGCCCCGATGACTTGTACGAAACCATCGGCAAGGGTATTGACGATATCGAGGATTGCAAGGATCCCAAGGTTCAGCTGGAACTTTTGGCTTGGACCTTGCGTACCGATTTCGTCTCCTTCAAGGTAGATGACGAAGAAAAGGAATATTGGGACAGCCTGTTCTATGACGCTGGTACGTTCTTTGTGGAAATTGCCAAGCAGTACGAAGACAAGGATTACGTGGCCGACCTGATTCACGACCTGGCCGTGCGCCATGTGGGCGGTGAAGGCCGTTCCGTGGTGTTCCTGAGCCTTGAAGAGGTGATGCCGCTGGAAAGGGCAAGCAAGCTTTTGAATGAACTTGTGGCGGAAGAAGCTCAGTTCGCCGACGAAAACCGCGAAGACGTTCTGGACGCCATTTGCGATATGGCAGACGCTATCAACGATTCTGCAAACTATGCCAAGGCCGCCCTGCTGAAGGATCCGGACAAGAGCAACGCTACCATCATCGACATTGCAAACGCCTACTTCATGGCTGGCGACCTGGTGCTTGCCAAGCAGTGGATGAACGATGTGAAGAATCCCGGCAACGAAGACGAAGAAGCTTACCTTGATTTGCAGGCAGCCATCGCCGACAAGGAAGGCCGCAAGTCGGATTGCCTGAAGATTGCCCGCCAGCTTTACGAAACCTATCCGAGAATCATGAACCTGGGTCGCCTGGCCGCATTGCTTTCGGATTCCGAAGCGGATCAGCTGTTTACCGAACACGAAAAGTTCCGTTGCGGTTCTTCAGCCAATATGGAATTCATGCAGCTTCTGGCAGGCATGAAGCGTTATAAGCAGTTGGCCGGTTATGTAGACAAGTTTGAAGAAGACTTGGCTGGCATGGATGCCGAAGAGCTGAACGAAATAGCCGATGCCGCCGAAAAGGATGGCGAAAAGGATCTGGCCAAGCACATCCGTGACTGGATCGTAGAAGAGCCCGAAGAAGCCGAAGCCTTCGACGACAAGGACTAGGTTCGACTCCGCTCACCTACCGAGGTTTGATTCCGCTAGTCATTGAGCGAAGCCGAAATGTCATCCCGGGCTTGTCCCGGGATCTCCTTTACTCCAACAGCATTTCCTGTGGAATTGCGCCTTCTATTACCAGGAGGCGTCTTTTCATATCTAGGCCCAGCCCGAAACCTACCAAGGCTCCGCCTTTCCCGATAACGCGATGGCAGGGGAGGATCAGCGGAATCGGATTCTGGTGCAGCGCCTGCCCGACGGCTCGCATGGCCTTTGGACTCCCCACGATTTCTGCGATTTCCTTGTAGGTGCGGGATTCACCGTAGGGGATTTCCTTGAGGGCGTTCCAGACTTTTGTCTGAAATTCCGTGCCGTATAATTTATATGGTATGCTGAACTCTTTCCGCTTACCCGCCAAGAATTCGTTGAGCTGCTGAACCGCCTTGCGATAGGCTCTGCTCACCACTGGCGACAGGTTCGCTTCGATGTCTGCAACGGCGTAAGTGCAGGCCTGAACCTGGCTTGGCTTTGCGTTGTCAGAATTGTAGCGCAGGCTGCAAAGTTTAGACTTCTCGAATACAAAAGTCCATTCGCCCCATAAGTTTCGGTGGCGTATGGTTGTGTATTTTTCGTCTGAAAAGTCCATATCCTGAATATACAAGATTATTTTTTATGTGGATGAAAAAAGGCAGTGCTTTTTCCTTTAAAAAGGATTTTTAACCGCCTTTTTGTTATGTTGTATGTGAATTTTCCTGCAAAACGCACTTGATGTTGAAGAAAATCTCCTTCTTTTTGAAAAAATAGAAGCGAAAATCCTCTTTTTTATGCCTTTTACACGGATAAACTAAAAGAAAGGCGGTGGATTGACCCTATAAAAGGTATTTCCACCGCCTTTTTTGCTGCGAACTCAGCGAACCACTATCTCAACGGGTATTCCTTGAATTCCTTTACGCCGAATTCCTGACGCAGGTAGTCCCAGCGGACCAGGCGGTTCTTCCAGTAGTACTTGCGGTACAGACGGCGAGCCACGCGGCTTGTCAGTTCGTAGGGAATGGTGTGATGGTCGTCGGCCACACTTTCCATGGAAATGCGGAAATCCAGTTCGCCGTTCACCACGTCTACGGTTTCACCGACTTGCACGTCGGGAATGTGGCTCACGTCCACCATGGTGGCATCCATGCAGACTCGACCCAGGATGGGGCAGAGCTGTCCGCGGATAAAGACGAATCCCTTGTTGTATTCACCGCGAAGGTAGCCGTCGCCGTAACCGATGGCGATGGTGGCGATGCGGGTGGGCTGCTGTGCCATCCAGTATCCGCCGTAGCTTACGGTTTCGCCGGGCTTCACATCGTGAATGTGACGGATAGTAGACTTGATCTTCATGACAGGCTTGATGGGCCAGGGGGAAGGGGCGGCTCCCATGGGATTGTAACCGTACAGGGCGAGGCCGGGACGGACCATGTCGAAATGACTTTCGGGATGGGTCAGTGTGCCTGCAGAACTGGAGCAGTGACAAATTTCGGGACGGAGGCCTTCGGCTTCCAGCACATCTACCAAGCGGGCAAATCTCTGGATCTGGATTTCGGTCTTGGGGTTGCCCGGCATGTCGGCGGTGGCCAGATGAGTGAACATGCCTTCGAACTTGAGGTTCTTGAGGCTGAGGGCGGCACGTACGTTGTTGAAGTCTTCGGCGTCGAAACCGTAGCGGTTCATGCCGGTGTCAATTTTCAGGTGGGCCTTGCAGGTGCAATCGTTTTCGCGGAGGAACTGGTCGAAGGCCATGGCGGTACGGATGTCCGTAATGACGGCGGTCAGCTGGAATTCTACGAAGTAGGCGAAGTCTGCGGGGGTGCAGGGGCCAAGAACCAGGATGGGCAAGTCCATGCCGTACTGGCGCAGGACCATACCTTCGCTGATGTGGGCTACGCCGAGGTAGTCTGCTCCGCCGAACTTGGCGGCAAAGGAACAGGCCAGGCTGCCGTGACCGTAGGAGTCTGCCTTGACGGGCAGGAGAATCTTGGTGTTGGCAGGAATCTGGCTACGGATAAACTGAATATTGTTACAAAGGGCGTCGAGGTTGATTTCAATCCAATTGGGGCGCGCGATTCTATTAAGATCGGGAGAATTCTGTAAAAGCTTCATGATGCAAAAAAATATAAGAAAACTCTAATTTGGAATAGAACAGGTTGCCGTATTTTTTGTAAAAATGGACCGCTAAAATGATGGGGTGAATCCGCCTCTAGCCCTTATGCCATATGGCATTGGCGGTTCGACTGATTTTTTACAGAAAATCCCATAAAGATTTGTTTACCGATGCCGACGTTCCCGCCTGATTTTTTCTTTGTACATTCAAGATGTTCGAGATGAATTTCGTTCATTCCCCGAAGTAAGGAGCGGTGGTAGAACGGAGTTGAGAACAAGCTAACTTAACGTTTTTGTATTCCCGTTTCATATAAAGTTTGAGTGTTGGACATTGCCCTGCAATGTCGTTCTCTGCTTTACCCCCTCATAAAAAAAGACTCTCCCAAAAAGAGCCGTTTCTAAGGTATTTCTCCCATAAATCACCAAACTCTTTCCGAAAGGAAAGGAGGATAAAATCATGAAAAACGTAAACGAAAAGAAGAAAGTAAAATTGGATCCGCTGGTAGCTGCGCTGATGCCGGATTCCGACAAGAAGATGGGTGCCATTGCAAGTGGTTCTCTTCTGGTGGCGCTTGCCCTTTGCTTTTGGGCGGCGGCATTCGAACAGCTTGTTCCCGAAGTGGCCTTTGTGGATTCGGTGAACGAGAACATCAGGGCTACCATGCAGATCCTAGACCGAAAAGAAGAAAAGAAGGAGGAACGTCCCAAAAGAAATATGGAACAGGTCAATCGCAGGAGAGCGGGTGGCGGCGGCCCCCGTCGTGGTACGGGTAGACCTAATGCGGTCCAGGAACGTAGTGTTCTAAAAATGCTAACGGCGCAGACCCATAGCGCAAGCGCCGGGGCCTACGATCTGATGACGCAGAAGTTCGCCAAGGATATCGACAAGGTGCTTAAGCACAGCAGCGGCCTTCAGCTCTCCGGAAAACATCGAATCGGTGAACGTGCCGGTAAGGTGGATGGGGGCTTTAATCAGGGCTATGCTGCTGGCGGTAGCGGTGGCGTGGGAGATGCTCTCAGCAGTCTTATTGGAGGCTCTGCCGGAGCGCTTTCCACAAGGGCTAGGGGGCCTATGAAAATTCCGTCGCCTACGGATATTGAGTGGGGTTCCGATCATTCGGTCCGTTCGTCTTCTGATGTGATGAAGGTGATTAGGACTCGAACGCCTGGGCTTCGCCATATCTACAACAAGTACCTCAAGAAAAAACCGGGATTCCAGGGCAAGGTGACTTTGCGGTTTACCATTGCTCCGGGCGGTGAAGTCATTAGCAACGCCATTGTCGGGTCGACAACCGGCTACGCGGAATTCGATAGTGAAATCAGGAATGCCGTGAGCCGTTGGACCTTCAGTAAGATTAAGGCGGGCAATACCACCGTGACAATCCCCTTCACGTTCTCTGAATAGTATAACACCCTAAACCCCGATAGCCCCCAAGGCTGTCGGACATTTTTATATTTAGGTATGAGTTTTGAGTCATGAGCTATGAGTTAATAAGTTAGGCGCCTTCGGCGCGATTATAAAGACTCGTATCTCACGGCTCATCACTCACTACTCACCGCTCATCTCTCACGGCTCATCACTCACTGCTCATTATGAAAGATCCTCGCATTACCAAGCTTGCTGAAAATTTGATTAATAACGCCATTGCTCTTAAGGCTGGCGAAAACATTCTCATCGAAACCACCGACACTCCCGATGAACTGACGACGGAGTTGATCAAGGCTGTTTCCAAGGCTGGTGGCAATGCCTTTGTGCATAACTACAATGGCCGTGTCCGTCGCGAAATGATCAAGTCCGCTTCTGTGGAGCAGATGAAGCTGGCTGCGGATCTGGCCATGGAAGAAATGCAGAAGATGCAGTGCTACATTTCTATCCGTGCTGCAGAAAACGCCATGGAAAACTGCGACATTCCTGGCCCGCAGATGAGGAACTATCGAATCATCAACCAGGCTGTTCTGGACTATCGTGTGAACAAGACCCGCTGGTGCGTACTTCGTTGGCCCAACCCCTCTATGGCACAGGCCGCCAAGATGAGCACCGAAGCTTTCGAGGACTTCTACTTTGGAGCTTGCCTGGCCGATTACCCCCGCATGGCCAAGGCCGCCCAGAATCTGGTGGACCTGATGAACCGTACCGACAAGGTGCGCCTGGTTTCCAAGGGAACGGATTTGACCTTCAGCATCAAGGGAATTCCTGCCGTTCCTTGCTGCGGCAACATGAACATCCCCGATGGCGAAGTCTATACCGCCCCGGTCCGCAACAGCGTCAATGGCGTAATCCAGTACAATACTCCGTCCCTCTATGACGGCAAGCAGTTCGGCAATGTGCGCCTGGAATTCAAGGACGGTGCCATTGTGGCAGCTTCTTGCGAAACCGGCGATAACAATGCTCTGGTGGCCCTGTTCAATACCGATGAAGGCGCCCGCTATGTGGGTGAATTTGCCATCGGCTTTAACCCCTACGTGAACAGCGCCATGTGCGATATTCTCTTTGACGAAAAGATTGCTGGCTCCATTCACTTTACCCCGGGCCGTTGCTACGAAGACGCTCCCAACGGTAACGTTTCTGCCATCCACTGGGACCTGGTCCTTATCATGCGCCCGGAATACGGCGGTGGCGAAATCTGGTTCGACGACGTTCTGATCCGCAAGGACGGCAAGTTCGTCATCGACGAACTGAAATGCCTGAATCCAGAAGAACTCGCTTAATTTTGTCCATAACCTGCGCATTACTGCGTTGCTCGCCTCCTTACGACGAAAAAGTCCCCGCATCTGTTTGATGGGCGGGGACTTTTTGTTGTCTTAGAACGGCTTTTGTGTTCTGTATATTATTTGTTTTGCTGTTGGACGACTATTTTTCCTTCGACCAAGAATGTCAAAATTTTTTTGAGATATGGTGAAATCTATATCAAAGGTTTCTTCGGTGGTGATGTCTTGGCTCTGGCCGTAGGGAGCTTGTTTTTGCAATGATGTGTGGCAGTCGATTTCTACATACCACCAGCCAATGTTGCCGTAGCTGAAGGAGCCGCTCCACAGCCAGGAGTTTCCGCAATCGCCACCGCGGGATGGGTTGCATTTATAGCATGTGCCGTTGTATGCGAAACAGGCTGATGTTGGATTGCTTGGAATTTCGTCCAACGGGAAACCGGGACATGCTCCGATTTTATTTTTTTCGATTCGGTTCCCTGTATTGCAATCAACCTCTCGCCACCACCATGAATCCGATGCATTGTCATTTACCCAGCCATTGAACTCGTTGGCTCGGGCGGGATTCAGGGAATAGCAAGAGCCCTCTTCCATGTTTTGTAGACCCGAATTGAAAATTTGATCGGGGTTGTTGACGATACCGTCAAAAACGTTTGTGGCCAAGGATGAAGAAGATTCTGCCTTGCTGGAACTGGACTGCTGAACCTCTATGCTTGAACTTGAAACCGCTGCCGATGAACTTGTTGGATTTATGCTAGGAGTGATTTTCCTCTGATGTTCTTCGATGATATATTCGCAGAAATCGTATGCGTTTGAAAGTGTCCTCGGACTTAAAGTTGAAAGATGGCCTCTGCCGATGTAATCGTAGTCGTAGTATACATACATTGTCGGGAATGTCTTAATCGATTCATCCCCGAGTTCAATAGCCATTTTTCGTGTGAAATTAGCAGGGATTCGACGTAATGTTTTCTCTGTAAATTCCAAATCCTTGTCGAAATAAATTACGTCAGAAGTGTGTTCTGTACAGCCGCTTTCATCCAAGGCTCCTCTGAAACATGTATAGTATGGCTGTTCAAGGTAGGCTCCATTCTGACCGCAACTTTCTTTATCGTTGTAGCATCGGTAAAAAATATGGTCGTAATTGTCGTAATACTGTACTGCTGCAAATTTAGCCCTTATGCCCAAGGATGTTTCATTGTTTTCGTGCCAACAATAAATTTCAACTGCTCCGCCGTCTAAGTCCAGGGTAGGAATGCCATTCATTTCGGGTCTTGTTGTGCTGACGTAGCGAGACACTTCGCCTCCCTCAGAAAAACATTCGTTTGCGTAGTGGTCGTGCATTAGCGTTTCAATAAGCGATATCGCATTTTCCTTGCTAAGTCCACCTTCTTCTATATAAGGTGACAATTTTTCACAATATTCTACGGCAGAAGAAATCGACAAAAAATAGTTAGATAAAGTAAAATTTTATTCATTTAATTGCACATTCCCTTCTTTAAACACTCTTTCATCATCTTTCTAAACAATATTTCTGGGTCGGGTTTATGTGGTGACTGGTTTCCTTTTATTTGGTCAAGAGAATCATTGTATTTTTTTACTTCTGTGACGTACAATCTAAAGGAATCTTTTTCCATCTTTTTTTTCACTTTTAATTCGACCAGAGAATCCAATTTTTTTTCGTCCGTTTCAATAAGGAATTCTTCCGTTAATAGTTTCGCTTCATCAACTTTTGCTTTTTCAATCAGACGTTTTTCCTGTTGTTGCTTCTGCGATTTTTCTCCATTCTCCGTACATCCGGCCATCGTTGTGGTCGCTACGGCAAATACCAAAATCATTTTTGCAAGTTTGCTTGCCATATTCAAACCTCTTTTACCTAATATAACCAATCAGGAATTTTATCGGGCAGGGTTGTTTAGATAAAGTAATTCTTTTTGGCGGTAAAAAAACGGCCCGGCTTGAACCGGGTCGTTTTTCAATTGCATTTTGTCGCGGAACCTGTCCGCGCACTCGCCTTTACAGGAGTTCTGCAATCTGGACAGCGTTCAGTGCAGCACCCTTACGGATCTGGTCGCCGGTGAGCCACAGAGTGTTGCCGCAATCGTCAGCGAGATCCTTACGGATACGGCCGACATAAACGTCGTCGTGACCAGCGCTTTCCAGCGGCATGGGGTAGACGTAGTTCTGCGGATCGTCCTTCAGGAATACGCCCGGAGCGTTCTTGAGGGCTGCGCGGATTTCTTCGACGGAAACCGGCTTTTCGGTTTCGAACCACACGGATTCGGAATGAGAACGGAGAGAGCTAACGCGTACGCAAGTTGCACTGGTGCGAACATCGGAGTGCATGATCTTACGGGTTTCGTTGAACATCTTCATTTCTTCCTTGGTGTAGTCATTTTCGGTCATCTTGTCGATCTGCGGAATGACGTTGTAAGCCAGCTGGAAGGGGAACTTCTTGATGTGGGTGGTAGAACCGGTTTCAATGATGTCCTTGTACTGCTGCTGGAGTTCTTCCATAGCAACTGCACCTGCACCGCTTGCGCTCTGGTAAGAGGAAACGCGGATCTTCTTGATGTGGGAAATCTTTTCGATGGGGTTCAGAACCACAACCATCATGATGGTGGTGCAGTTGGGGTTTGCGATAATGCCGCAGCCACCGTTTTCGGCCTTGTGCAGCGGAATGTCGCAAGCGTTCACTTCGGGAACGACCAGAGGAACGTTGTCCATCATACGGAAGTAGCTGGTGTTGTCGACGACGACTGCGCCATTTTCTACAGCAATGGGTGCAAATTCCTTAGAAACTGCAGCGCCTGCGGAAGAGAGAACCAGGTCGACACCCTTGAATGCATCGGCGCAGGTCAGTTCGACCTTCAGCTTTTCACCCTTGAAGGTGAATTCCTTACCGACGCTACGTTCGGAAGCGAGAAGCTTGAGGTTCTGGAGAGGGAAGTTGCGCTGTTCCAAGATGGAAAGCAGTTCCTGGCCAACGGCACCGGTGGCGCCCATAATAGCTACGTTACGAATCATTGTTGATCCTGTTGTTCTATTGGTTGTGGTTTATTGTTTGATTTCAAATTTTCGATATCGTTCCGGAAGCGGTCCAGATAGACGTTCATCTGGGCAATCTGGCTTCGAGTCTGCCTGTATTGCACAAGCTGTTCCTCGGGGTTATCCTGGAGCGTATAGTTGTAAAGGGAATAAGCGGCCAGACGGGCGCTTTCACTTGCCTGAATCAGTTCGGAGTGAGCTTCGCTGGACTCGTGGGGGTGGAACAGTCCCAGAACCTTCTTGTTCAGGGCAACGGCATTGTTGTTGATGGCCAATGCCTGTTGGCTACGAATCTCACGTTCGCTTTCGCTGATGTTGGCAGGGATAGGTTCAAAGACGTCGATGGAGTTCGAGATGTCCAGCATGCGTCGAATGACGGATTCTGCCTCGTCTACATAGCTCTCGAGACGGCTGTTGGCGAATTCCCTGTCAGAAGAAGCGGGGGCGCCGATTTTAGATGCGGCGTACTGCTTTGCCTTGTACTGAACAGCCTTGCCTCCGTCGCCATTTTCGAAGGAGGCGATGTAGTCCTGGTAGCGGGCGTTCTGTTCGGCCAGTTCCCTCGGGTTGTATTCCGAAGTGGGAATGAACGTGGGGCGGTCCCAATAGGCGATTCCCAGGAAGCCGGCCAGCATAAATACGGCAAGGAAGATGTTTCCGCTCATGGTGGCTCGGTCTTCGCTACGGATGGCGTAGATGATAGACAGGATTACCATGCTGGCGAAAGTCAACAGCAGGCCGCCGTCGCAGTTGTAGGTGATGTAGGTGTTCTTGGCGAAGTAGAACACGCAGTCCATGGCTACAATCAAAATAGACAGAAGGACTCCCAGAATCTTCTGACTGCGGGTATAGGCTGCTGCTGACTGGAGAATCGCCGTAAAGGTGATTCCCAGCGGAAGCACGAGCTTTAATGCAATGTCTGCGACTTGATGGTTCATCTAGTTAGAACGGCAGGTCTTCGTCTGCGCCTTCGGCCATGGGAGCGTCGTAGGCGGGAGCGGAACTCTGCTGGTTGAAACTGTTACCCTGATTGAAACTACTGCCCTGGTTGAAGGAGCCGCCGCCGAAATTGCCGCCGTTCTGGTTGCGGGGAGTCAGAAGCTGGAAGGTATCCAGGCTGACTTCGGTGGCGTAGCGCTTCTGGCCGGAAGTCTGGTCGGTCCAGCTGCGGTTGGTGAGAGAACCTTCGACATAGAGGGTCATGCCCTTGTGGACGCCCAGCTGTTCCATGGTTTCGGCAACCTTGCCCCAGCCGACGATGTTGTGCCAGTCGGTCTGTTCCTTCTGTTCGCCGTTGTTGTCACGGTAGCGGCGGGAAGTTGCCAGGGAGAAAGACACGCGCTTACGGCCAGTGGGACCTGCGCTAATGACGGGATCCTTGCCGATGTTACCGATGAGCATCACTTTATTGAGATAAGCCATAATTAATCCTATTTTTATTTTTTTGTTTCTACGGGAGCAAAGATAAAAAAAACGAATGTCATTAAACTGTCAATTTGAAAAACCAGAGCATTTTGCAAACAATATGCGACATTTTTTGCTCAAATAACTATCTTAAAGCAGCAAGTTTAAAGGCTAAAGGTACGAGGCTGGATATTAGATATGAGTTGTCAGATACGAAATCTTATAATCGCGCCGAAGGCACCAAAGTTAGGTATGAGGTATCAGGTATGAGGGCGGAGCCTGTGGCTCCTTTCAGCTAAATAATCGCGCCGAAGGCGCCATATTTTAACTCATAACTCATAACTCATAACTCATAACTCATAACTCATAACTCATAACTCATAACTCATAACTCTTCACTCTTCACTATTAACTACTAACTAACCATGGTTACTCTCGCTCTTTCCAATTTCGAAAAGTCTTTCCCTGCCGCCCTCCGTGGCAAGCGCCTTGGCGCCGTTCTCCATCCGGCTTCTGTCTGTGCAGACCTGAGCTATACTCTTGATCTTCTGAAGTCCTATGATGGCAAACTGTTTAAGTTGTCTGCATTGTTCGGCCCCCAGCATGGTATCAAGGGCCACACCCAGGACAACATGATTGAATGGGAAGGCTACACCGACCCGGAACTTGGAATTCCTGTTTACAGCCTTTATGGCGAACACCGCGAACCTACCGCCGAAATGCTTTCTCACGTGGACGCCCTCCTGGTAGACTTGCAGGATGTGGGTGCCCGCTATTACACCTTCATCTGGACTCTTTACCTGTGCATGAAGGCTTGCGAAAAGCTGGGTATTCCCGTTGTGGTCGTGGATCGCCCGAACCCCATTAATTGTGTGGACGAAGAAGGTCCGGTTCTGGATTTGAATTACACAAGTTTTGTGGGCCTCCACAGCATCCGTACCCGCCACGCCAAGACTATCGGCGAATTGGCTGAACAGTTCAAGGCTGAATGTTTCCCCAAGTGCGAACTTTACGTGATGCACATGGAAGGTTACGATAAGAAGATGTGGTACGACCAGACTGGTCTCCCGTGGATTCTTCCCAGCCCCAACATGCCGACCCTGGATACCGCAATCGTCTATCCGGGTATGTGCCTCTTTGAAGCCACCAACGTCAGCGAAGGCCGCGGAACTACTCGCCCCTTCGAAATCTTTGGCGCGCCCTTCATCGATGCCGTTAAACTTTGCAAGTACATGAACGGTCTGAAGCTGCCTGGTGTGTACTTCCGCGAAAACTACTTCCAGCCTACCTTCCACAAGGGCGCTGGCCAGATTTGCGGTGGTGCCCAGATTCACGTTCTGGATCGCGACAAGTTCCGCAGTTTCGACATGGCAATTAAACTTCTGCAGTACATCTTCAACGAATATCCCAAGGATTTCGCCTGGAAGCAGCCGCCTTACGAATACGAATTCCACAAGCTGCCCATCGACATCTTGCTGGGCAATGGAACCTTCCGTAAGGAATTTATCGAGTCTTCTATCTAATTATTAAAGTTAGACTTGTGCGAAAGCGTCCGCTGTGGCGGGCGCTTTTTGCTTTATGCTTATTACCCATAAAAAATGGTGATTCTTGTTGAAATTCTTATAATACAATTTTATATTAAGAACTCTGTTGGGTATGGTATTGAAGGAGAGGTGTCATGTTTCAGGAACGTCTGGACGAATTCCTGCGTAAGCAGGATACATTGGAAAATGTCTTCTTTTGGGTGACTTTAGGCCTTGTAGGCCTGGCATCGTTCATGTCTGCAGTTTCCTCTGTTGTTGAAAAGCTGCCGGGATCGACAGTTACTTTTTGCTTTTTCTGCTTCTTGTGTGTTGTCCTCCTGGGGGTTCTCGCCAAGATAACTCAGAAAATCTCGTTTTGCTATGTGGCGCTGTGCCTTTTGATGTGCGGCATTATCCTGCCTCTTCAGTTTTTCATGTATGGCGCTCTGAACAGCAGTATCATCATCTATTTCTTTGGCTCGGTGTTCCTCTGTGCGCTTCACGAAAAGAGGGCGACCCGTTATATGTTGATCGCCTTTGCCATTGTGTCGGGCGAAGCTTCTTTTGTGGTGTCCTGGCTGCATCCGGAGTGGGTGACCAACATCGATGCCGAAACCACGTTTATCGATTATTGCGCCACTTATCTGGTGCTGTCCATTTGCCTTGGTGCGACGACTTCGTATTTGCTGAAACTTTATGCCTTGAACCAGAAAGACAAGGACGAACTTCTGGAGAAACTGCGGTATCTGGCCGAAAAGGATCCGCTGACCGATTTGTACAACCGTCGCCATTTTATTGACTACCTGTCGAAAACGGTATGGCATGATCGCAAGGATGGCTATTACGTGTTCATGTACGACATCGATAACTTCAAGGAGATTAACGATACTTACGGCCATCCTTTTGGTGATATGGTGTTGCGCGGTGTTGCGACTATTGGGCGCAGCGTCGAGGATGCCAGCAAGGGGGAATGCGCTGTTCGTTATGGTGGCGAGGAGTTTATCCAGCTGATCCGCGCCAGTTCCATGGAAATGGCCTTTGCCAAGGCGGAATATATCCGCACCCAGGTCCGTGGAATTGCCTATGCCGACAAGCCCGAGATGGTGATATCCATCAGCGGCGGTTTGGTCTGTTGCGGCGATGAAGCCTTTGAAAGTCAGAATAAGATTTTGAGTGGGGTAGACGCCTTGTTGTACAAGGCTAAAGCTAACGGAAAAAATCAGATCTGCAAGGAATAAAAGTTTTGCTTTAAATATGAAAAAAGTCCGAGTCTAGAGACCCGGACTTTTTGTATTGTTCTTGTTTTCGGGATGAGTGGCGTTTAACTATGTTTTGATTTATGACCAATATTGTTGAATATATTGATTATCGTCAATTTCTTCTTGACTTTTACAAGGATCTTGTAAAAAATCGCAAGGAAGCGGTTTTGAATAGTGAATCCTACAAGTTCTTTAAATCCTGGAAATATTCTGTTATCCGCGAAGTTGCCTCCACATTGAAAAATCCTAAACCGGCAGAAATTGCAAAGCTGTGTTATCCGGAAATTCCCGCAAGTGAGGTTAGCGAGGCTTTGAAATTGATGTGTAGATATGGGTTGTTATTGCAGGACAAAACGAACAAGTGAAAATACATACAAAGATGAAACTGTATTACAGAATAATAATGCATTAGAGTTAAATAGTGATGCATATCATTATGATGCACTAGGCAGAAATTTAGGGTATAAAATATCTTTTGATTTAGAAAAAAAACGTTTATCAAAGAGTTTGGAATAAATCAAAACGCAAAAAAGAGTCTAATGTTCATGCCTTACTAAAATCTGAAACTTTGAGTGGATATGTTAAAGCGGAACCCATGATAAGAATTTGTTACAAGTCCATACGGATTGAAGGGGACGCTAGATATTTTATATCTGAAGGTTCTTTGCGAATGAAAGTGGGTAGGCTAGTATACCAAGGAAATAACGAAACTCTGATTTCTCATGAAAAAAGGCATAAAGAAATATGGTCTGATAGCAAATATAGCGGAAGTTGGACATTGGAATTCTCAGTTGCGTCATCAAAAACAAAAAAAAGAAATTTGTGGAAATGCTGTTGAAATAATGTGGTGGCAGAAAATATCTGTTAAACTCAGTGATTTATACAATGTACAAAACGCATGGGATGATTACGATACAAATAATAATTGTAAAGATCGCATCGATGTAAATGCGGAATTGATAAATAACTACAATAGTTTAATTAGTCAAATATGCTTAAAAAAATAAGATAAATTAGATTTAATTATGTATGAAAAAGATTAGTGCTTATTTGATTCTTTGCGCATTCTGCTTCGGGCATGAAGATGTGTATGACTTCTGTGCATACTTTGCAGAAAACCCAAATGAATACAGTATTCATCCTGTATTGAATAACGATTTGATTAGTGAGTCTTTTGGTGCGAATTATACATCAGGAAAAGAACCGTATGTTCATTTTAAGTTCGACGCGCCATCAGATAGTTTGGATTCACTTATGGGAGGATGCGCCGTGCTGGGTGGCCCTCCTGTTTTTGATTTCAACTTTCATTTGAATGACGCATCAAGAAAACTGGAAACACATTATGGCGCGCATTTAAACGGCAAGGTTGAGTCATTTGATATGACAACCAAGAAAAAAAGACAAAATTCTTTAAATTCAAAATTAAGGGTGAGTGTCAAAACAATCTTGTTGTTGCTGAATATTGTGTTGACAAAAAGGGTAAGCGATTGTACAAGACTAAGGATTTAGACTATCTTCCTAAATTCTTGTTTTCGGGAATCGAAAATAGTTTGTGCAACTGTAAAAAATACGTCGAACAAGTCACGACCTATATCAGAAATCCTAAAAATATGCTTTTGGTCTTGGAAGATTTCATTACAAAGGGCTGTGATGAATACGTTTTGACTGATTTTATCGACGTGTCAGATGAGTACATTCTGAATAATTCAGCCCGTCAATTGCTAATTGAAAATCGTGCGAAAATCCAGATTGATTCTGTAACGATTGATAAGAAGTTCGACTTTGTCATCAAAATCAACGGAGACTGCAAGTATTAACAATGAAAATTCTAGTACTGACATTTCTGATTTTTTTGACTGATGTTTGGGTAGTTAGGAATGCGTAATTCTCTATGATGTAGCAAAGGGGCATGGCTTTGACCATGCCCTTTCTTGTATTGCGAAATTCGTTTTGTTTGTATTGTTCTGTTTGATTTTGCGGCTTTTGCTTTTAAAATTGGGCTGATGAATGAAAATGTTAATTTTAGAGAAAGCTGTGTAGATGGTGGCGTTGTGGAAGATGAAGGCGTAAAGCCTAAAATGCTCTATGTGCAGCCTTGATCTGCTTGATGTATTCCGCTCTAACTTCGTTTGTTTTTGCAAACTTACTCCATTGGCTGACTGCGCTTTGCACGTCGACCAATATTTTTTTGTAGCGGCCTTGCTTAAGGCCAGCAAACTTTGCCACGGCCTTGAAATCGTCAGTGGTGAAATAGTCCCGCTTGCCGTTGAAGGTGAGCTGGTGGGTGCCGGTCCAGAGACCGCCCGGATTGTAGGCGTAAGTCATGTCGAATGCGGGGGCCAGGCTCCATTCGCCCCGCTTGTTCATCAGAAATCCGATGTTCTTGGCGTGATCATCCTGGTTGCGGGCACAGATATTGAAAACGGCCCTGCGGAAAAATTCTTCGAGGGTGTCGTAACCGAGGCCTAGCTGTTTGATTATGGTAATTGCCTGCTCGTAGCTGTAGGCACCTGCAGCATTGAAGTCGTAGTGGGCGAGTGCGCAGAGGGACTGGTAATGCAACTTCTTGCCACCGGCGAGGCGGTCAAAGCGTCTTGTCATAAAGTGCCTGTGTCCAGCCTTTTCCAACAGACGACATTCCGACATCTGGATGCCTGCTGCATGTGCCATCTGGTAGTAGGTGTATTCGATAGGGCCGTAGCCTTGGAAATCAGCCTTTTCCTTGTCGCTGTTGTTCTGCACATCGTCCAGCTTCAGAAGCCAATAGGAAAAGTTTTCGCCATTGGCGACTTGCCCGGATCGGATTTCGCTGGTGGTTTCGTCCAGGGCGATAAGCACCTTTGCCCTTGCGCCGCCTGCGGATGTGCCTACGCGAAGAATCTGCTCGAAGGTCTGCTGCTGCTTTTTTGTCTTTAGAGGGAGCGCGGCTCCTTTGCCGATGCTAGCCCTGAAATTCTTTCGGCTGTCTAAAATGCTTGCGGCGAAGTTTCGGAGGTTTTCTACATTCAGAATGTCGTTCTCGCTTGCGGCGGGACCTTCGACTGGATAAAATTCCAGGGCGCCCATGCCGCGGTTGCCTGTATAGCAGAGACGCTCCAGTGCCGTAAAAGACTCGGGATTCCTCCCTTGCTTTATAAGCCAGGAATCGATGAGCCTGTTGCCGAACTTGTCGGGAATGGAGTCGGCGAAAAGCCCTGGCAGACCTTTAAACGTGTTAGATAAAAGCGGAAATGTGTAAATTTGACGGCTTACGGGCATGGTAATGGGCGAGGGCTCGACGCCGGCCCCGACAAATGCGGGTGCGTATTCAAAATGCGCCACAGATTCGCCTTCCTGCATGGAAAGCGCCCCGATGGTTGTTCCCCAAAGCTTGACTTCGACGGCGATCATGAATCCTCCCAAATGGACTTACTTGTCTTCGTCCCAAACCCATTTGGACTTAGATTCGGCGGCGATACTTGTTTCAGAAAAATCATTTGGACTGTCGAAAGAACTTGCCTGCCTCTGCGTATTGTTTCTTGGTTTGGAGGCACGCTTGCGCTTGTTCTTTTGCTGGTTCTTGGACTGCATCAGAAGTTCCATGGGGCTCGGGCCAAGCTCAGGAACAATGCTGATAAACTGGTTCAAAAGCCCCAGTGCGCGCAGAATTTTTACCATGTTCAGAAGTTGGGTGGATTGCCCTTTTTCGATGTGCTCCACGGTGCTTTTGCTGACGCCCGCCCTGTTAGCGAGCTCCGCCTGTGTCCAGTTGTTGTTGAGCCTGTAGCCTGCAATGCGTTTGCCGAATTCAACAAGGACTGCTTCGTCAGAAAAGGGTGTGTACTTGACCATGGTTTATTCCTCCATGGGGTAATATACAAATTTTATTTCGAAATGATGTATTTTTATTTAAAATATACGAATAAATACTAAATATTTATTATAAATCAGTAAAAATAAAGAATTAAATTTTGTGATGCTGAATTACGGTTTTTGTGTAACTAAAAAACGCCCGAGTCTGGTGACCCGAGCATTTTTAATTCGCTCTTTTGCCTTTAAGGCACGGAGTGCCGACCTCTAAGCGATGCGACCTCTTGCCTCAAAGCACCTATACGATACTTGGAACTTTAGTTCCGTAGTAGAGTTATCCACCTTGTGGAGCAGGTGCGCCCTACTACTTAAGGAAGTTCATGTACGGAAGCTTGGATGCCAGTTCCTGCACCTTGTCGGCGTTAGCCTGGAGAGCGGAACGTGCGTTCCAGGAACCGTCCAGGAACTGACCGCGGGGGCCGTCAGCCAAAGTGAGGGCGATGGTTTCGTCGCCCAGCTTCAGGGTGCGAGCGTCGGTGCTGGTTTCCAATTCCTTGGAAGGATTGGCTTCGATCCATGCGAGAATCTTGTCGGCAGTAGCGTGGTCCACCTTGAAGCAGGGAACGCCCAGGGCGACGCAGTTGCCGAAGAAGATTTCGGAATAGCTTTCAGCGATGATTGCCTTGATGCCCCAGCGCTTCAGAGCCTGCGGAGCGTGTTCGCGGCTGGAACCGCAACCGAAGTTCTGGTTACTGACCAGGATGGTGCCGTTCTTGTAGGCCGGGTCACGGAAGGGGTGAACCTTGCCCTGGGCTTCCAGGCCGGCGATATCGTCAGCGAAAGCGTTTGCGCCGAGACCTTCGAAAGTCACGCACTTGAGGAAGCGAGCCGGAATGATACGGTCGGTATCGATGTCGTTACCGCGAACAGGAACGCCGGAACCTTTAACGATGTCAATAGAATTCATTTTTAAATCTCCTTGTTCCTATTACTTGATGTACTTGCGGACGTCGGTAACCTTGCCTTCGATAGCGGCAGCGGCAACCATGGCGGGGCTCATCAAAATGGTACGGCCGGTGGGAGAACCCTGGCGGCCCTTGAAGTTACGGTTGCTGGAAGAAGCGCTAACCTGGCGAACCTTCAGCTTATCCGGATTCATGGCGAGGCAGAGAGAGCAGCCTGCTTCACGCCATTCTGCACCTGCTTCCTTAAAGATCTTGTCGAGGCCGAGAGCTTCTGCTTCAACCTTGATCTTCATGGAGCCCGGAACAACCCACATCTTGACGGTGTCGGCAACCTTGTGGCCCTTGATGATTTCAGCAGCAGCCTGGAGGTCGGAGAGACGGCCGTTGGTGCAGGAACCCACGAATGCGATGTCGATGGGGGTGCCGATCATCTTGCCACCTTCTTCCCAGCCCATGTATTCATAAGCTTCGGAGATGACCTTCTTTTCGGAGCCTTCGAATTCAGAAATCTTCGGCATGTTGTCGTTGAGCTGGATGGCCTGAGCCGGAGTGATACCCCAGGTCACCATGGGTTCGAGATTGTCGCAGTTGATTTCGATTTCGTCGTCGAACTGAGCGTCGGCGTCGGTAGCCACGGACTTCCAGTAGGCAACAGCTTCGTCCCACTTGTCTGCCTTGGGAGCGTAGGGCTTGCCCTTCAGGAATTCGAAGGTCTTTTCGTCGGGGTTGCAGTAGCCAACGCGTGCGCCGCCTTCGATAGCCATGTTACAGATGGTCATACGGCCTTCCATGCTCATAGCTTCGATAACCGGGCCTGCAAATTCGTAAGCGTAGCCAACGCCACCGTTCACGCCAAGCTTGGCGATGTAGGCGAGGGCAACGTCCTTGGCGGTAACGCCCGGCTTCAGCTTACCAGTGAAGTTGATGCGGCGGGTCTTGAGGGGGCTCATGGCCAAAGTCTGGGTAGCGAGAACGTCGGCAACCTGGCTAGTACCGATACCGAATGCGATAGCGCCGAAAGCACCGTGGGTAGCAGTGTGAGAGTCACCGCAAGCGACGGTCATACCCGGCTGGGTAACGCCTTCTTCGGGGCCAACAATGTGGATCACACCCTGTTCGCAGGTCTTGGGGCCAAAGAACTTGATGCCGTTGGATTCGGTGTTCTTTTCGATATGGGAGAACATTTCTTCGGAAATGCCGTCCTGGAGGGGGCGGTTACGTTCCGGGAAAGTGGTGGGAATAATGTGGTCAACGGTAGCGAAGGTGCGTTCCGGGAACAGGACCTTGGTGCCTTCTTCACGAAGGGAAGCGAATGCCTGGGGGCTGGTCACTTCGTGGCAGAGGTGGAGACCGATGAAAAGCTGGCACTGGCCGCTCTCGAGCTTAGCAACAGTGTGGCTTTCGAAAATTTTCTGGTATAATGATTTTCCCATAGTGTGTCTCGTTTGTTTGCGGGTCCGTACATAACGGACTCAATAAAATTTGCGGTGTAAATCTAGAAAAAATGCCCCGGTTTTTAAACCAGGGCGTTTGAATCAAACCTTATTTATTGATTGGCCAAGGGGCGATTAGTACTGTTCCAGCTGAGTTTCGAACTGATACTTGCCCTTGTAGTAGGCCAGCATTTCGCTGGTGCTGGTGAAAGCGCCTGCGCGGATGGCGTTACGGACTTCGGGATCGTTACGGGACATTTCTACGATCTTTGCATCCACATCCTTGAAGAACAGGACGTTTGCGGCCATGGCCACGTGGTTCTGGTTGAAGTTCAAATTGTAGCGGCGTTCCAGAGTCTGGAACAGTTCAGACTGGCAGGCGTTTTCTGGAGGATTGCGCTTGGCGACGGGCATGTAGCACTTGTTGATGTATTCCTGCTTCAGGGATACGATCATGTTGTCAATAGCGGGAATGCTGTGGTCAGAGTCGTGGGAAGCCAGTTCTGCCTTGGGGGTGACGATGCCGGAGCATGCGGTGAGTAGGGCGGCGGTAATGGTCAAGAAAGCCAAAACACTAAACTTCATTTTTATTTCCTTTTTTACCCGTTGTTTTTTACCAATCCCTAATTCCGCGTGCAAAGTTATTTATTTGTGGATATCTTGGCGAGATGGCGAATGTAATTTTTAGATTACACAATGCCTAAAAAGCATAAGAAAAAGTTTTTTTGAACATATTTTCGTTTCGCTTGTGTTAAAAATCACACAGAAAAAAACGATGTAGAGTGTTGTGTTTTTTACAACGGCTGGCGGGCTGGATTCCGCTAAAATAAAGGACTAGGGACTGTTTGGCTTAAAGAGATAGAACCACTTGATAGGGTCGATTACCTTGTAGCGGACGTTGCCGATGCGCTTGTCTCCGTTCCTGTCGATAAGGCCTGTGACAACGTGGGCGTGAGGGCCTGTAGTGTGTCCCGTGATACCTACGGTTGCGATGGGATCGCCTGCCATAACTTCCTGGCCGTCTAGGTAAAGGAGCTTGTCGCAGTGCATGAACAGGATGACGTCCTTTTCGCGTACAAGGCCGATGATGACGCCGCCTCTTTCGTCTTTGCTGGTCCAGGCCTTTGCTGCGAACGGTGCCAGGATTCGGGCGCCCTGGCGGCTGGCCAGGTCAATGCCGTTGTGCTGGCGCTGGTTGGCGCTCGGCTTTGCGTGGTAAAATTCAGTAAGGTAGCTGATGCTGTCAGAGACGATGGAGGTCCAGTACTTCCAGGCGGCACCGATGGAGTCTGTGGCTGTTTGGCCCAGGTAGTCGGGGCGGGAATACTTGATTGTTGTTCCGGCGGGAGGGATGTGGAACCCGTTCTTTTCCCAGGATTTGCCGTCGTAACCGTTTTCGTCTAGGGTGACGTTGACGTATTGACGGATCATGCGTTCGTTTGTAATGGTGGCGTTGAATCGTCCGATGGCGTAACGGGCGATTCGTTGCATGGTTTCCTTGCCGTCGAAAACGTATTCGAAGGACGGTGCCACAGACAGGTGGTCTCGCTCCTGGGTCCTGTTGCGGATGTTCGAAACTCCGGGTTCCAGGTGGCTGAAGAAGAAGAACGGAATTGTAATTGCCAGTAGCAGGAACAGCGGGAAGAATCGCTTGAAGACTTTGGAAATACCGTCTAGGGGATTCTTTCTGAGAATCTCCAGCTTGTGCAGGTTCTCGATGATCTTGACGAAGCCGGCTGGATTTGTCTGCCAGTTGCTTTTACGGACTTCGCCGAACAGGGATACGCTGCGCTTTACTGCCTTTGCTGCACCGGGGAAACGACGACGGTTTGGAACAAACTTGTGTAACCAGAGCAGAGGTATTTTCTGCAGGCTAGGTGCGTCTTCCAGATAAATTGCCGCCGTGTCGCTGTTGGGTTCGTCGTTGTCGGCGATGATGAGACCGCGGGCGATAAGCGCCAGGTAGCGGGCCTGTACCTCGGTAACTTCTTGCGGAAGGATGCCGATGACCTGGGGCGTTGTTTTCTTGATTTCTTGCAGCAGGTGGTAAAGTTCGCGGAACTGGTCGTCGTTTTCGGGAAGGCTCCTTTTGAGTACGGTGTCGTTAAAAGGATGTTTGCCCGAAAAATCCATAAGCACAAAAGAAGCCCCGGCGTTGAGCGCCAGAGCCAGATTTTGTAGGCTTTCCAGAGGAATAGCCGACTTTTGGGTGTCGGCTTGTTCACAAGGGAAGGCGAAAAGGGTCAGACCGCCTTGACGGTACAGGTTGTCTAGAACCTTACGCTGCATAAAAGCTTTTGATTAAGCCTTTGCGGTGCCGCGGGGGTAGGTGAAACCTGCAGGAGGAGCTGCAACGAACTTGTCCACCTGGAGGAAGAGTTCTTCGGCGGTGGAGGAGGGGTTGAAGTAGATTTCCTGGTTGCGGTTCTGGGTACGGCCCTTGAGGGGCTCGCTACGGCGAGAACGGCTAACGACGCCCAGGGGAAGGACTTCCAGCAGGGGCAGCAGGCCGAAGTAGCGGAACAGGCTGAAATTCTTCTGCCAGGTGGTACGTTCGGCGAGAACTGCGAAAGTGCCGTCAAAGATGGACTTGGTCTGGAGCAGTTCGTCGGAAGTCATGGTGACCAGTTCGTGATTGGTGGGGAAGTTGTTCACGAAGTTGACCATGTCACCCTTGAGGTAATTTGCGTCGCAGAGGAATACGAATTTCATTATATACACCTTTTTATTATTGTTAATTCTGTATGCAAGATAATTTTTTGTTGGAAACTTGTCATAGAAAAAGGGCCTCAAAAAGGGGGTCCTGGGCAACTCGGACGTAAAAAAGTTTCAATTTTACGAAAAATTTACAATTAGACGTTCTGACTGGGTGAACCCATTACAGGAAAGACTATCCTGTCTCTCTTATTTTATGAAAAAAACTTTTTTTTTAATTACTTTGGTATCTTGTTGATTATCAACGACTTACGAAAGATTGTCTTTTTTGTCAAGTGTTAAAAGTTCCATTTTGGGCTTAAAAACGTCAGTTTTTTGTAAAAATGTGTTTGAAAACACTATATTTGGGCGGTATAACTCGCTTTACCGCTAGCGTGTTTATGGTTTTTGTGAAAACAAAAGTGAACGAATGCATAGTGGATGGAATTTATGGGAGATCATAAATGAAACGAAAAAACTGGTCTGTAGCAGCTCTGCTTGCTTCAACCGGACTACTGGCCTCGGTCGGCGTAATTGCTCAAGAAGCTGGTTCTGGTAATGCAGCCGCTGTCGAAAATAACGCTCCTTCCGTGATGGGTATTCCTGGTGAATCCATTAACGAAGGTGGCAAATTTGCACCGATTAAGTTGGATAGCTACGTATCCGACGATATGGATAAGCCGAACCAGCTGAAGTGGTCCGTCTCCGGCAACAAGAAGCTGAAGGTGTCCATTTCTCCGGAACGCGTGGCAACCATCGAAACACCCGATCAGTACTGGAACGGCAACGAAGACATTACCTTCGCCGCTACTGATACTAAGGGCGCAATCGGTTCTGAAACTGTAAACTTCAATGTTGAATCCGTGAACAATCCTCCGGTGGTGGCTCAGATTCCTGACCAGACCATCGACGAAGGTAAGCAGTTCACCAAGATCAAGCTTGATGACTTCGTTACTGACCCCGACCATCCGAAGAATCAGATGCTTTGGGAATTCGATATCCAGCCCAATGGCAAGGATCAGGCCGATGGCGACCTGAACGTGGAAATCGACCCGAACCGCGTTGCCACTGTGGTGATCCCGGACCCCAACTGGTATGGTTCCGCAAAGATCAAGTTCACTGCAACTGATGGTGAATACGCCAGCGATTCCAAGACCGCTGTGTTCACTGTGAAGCCCATTAACGATGCTCCGGTCATGCAGAAGATTCCTGACCAGACCATCGATGAAAAGAATGAATTCGAATCCATCAGCCTCACTGATTTCGTGAGCGACGTTGATGACGATGTCGCCAAGCTGAAGTGGACTGTCGAAGGTGGTAAGGACCTGAAGGTCGAAATCGACAAGTACGGTACCGCCAACGTCAAGATCCCGAATGAATTCTGGAACGGCTCTGAAACCTTTATCTTCAAGGCAACCGACGCTGCCGGTGCTTCCGCTAGCGCTAAGGTAACCTTCACCGTTAAGTCCATTAACGATGCTCCTGAATTTGTTCAAGATGTTCCTGAACAGACCATCGATGAAAAGCAGGAATTCAAGCCCATCGAACTGGACAAGCTGATCAAGGATCCGGACCACTCTTTCGAACAACTTAAGTGGACCATTTCTGGTACTAAGGACCTGAAGGTTGTTCTGAATGGCAAGACCGCTACTATCAAGATTCCGAACAAACTCTGGAACGGTAGCGAATCCATCAAGTTCAAGGCTTGCGACCCCGAAGGCGCATGCGCTGAATCCGAAAATACCTTCACCGTTAACTCTGTGAACGACGTTCCTGTTCTGGTCAAGGCTATCCCCAACCAGACCATTGACGAAAAGAAGCTGTTCGCCAAGATCAAGCTTGACGAATTCGTGAAGGATGCCGACCACAAGAATTCCGAACTGTCCTGGGAAGCTGATGTTAAGCATCAGGGCAAGGAACCGGAATCTGGTACCCTCAGCGTGAACATCGATGATTCTCGCGTGGCTTCCATCGAAATCCCGGATACCTACTGGAACGGTACTGCAGTGGTGACCTTCACCTGCACCGACCCGGATGGCGCTTCTGTCAAGCAGGATGTGACTTTGTCTGTGAAGTCCATCAACGACCTGCCTGTATTCAAGAAGATTCCTGACCAGACTATCGAAGAAAAGAACGAATTCTCTTCTATCGTTCTGGACGAATATCTGTCTGACGCTGACCACGATATTTCCAAGCTCAAGGTTGAAATTACCGGCAACAAGGATATCAAGGTCAACCTGAATAACAAGACTCGCGAAGTTTCTTTCAAGACCCCCAGCGAACTCTGGAACGGTTCTGAAACTCTGACCTTCTCTGCAACCGACCCCGAAGGCGGCGTTGCTAAGACTCAGATGAAGCTCACCGTGAAGTCCATCAACGATCCTCCTGTCATGAAGGATATCCCGGAACAGACCATCAAGGAAAAGGAACAGTTCAAGGTTGTTGAACTGGATAAGTATGTTGATGATCTGGACCACTCCAAGGATAAGCTGAAGTGGACCATCACCGGTAACCGCGAACTTAAGGTTGCTGTTGACGGTAACCGCGTTATGAAGGTAACTCCTCCGTCTCCGCAGTGGAACGGTTCCGAAACTCTCACCATCAAGGTGACTGACCCGGAAGGCGCTACCGATGAACGCTCTGTGGCTTACACTGTTGAATCCGTGAACGACGTTCCCGAATTCGTAAAGCAGATTGCTCCGCAGACCATCAAGGAAAAGGGCCAGTTCACTCCGGTCAAGCTGGGTGAAATGGTTCGTGACCTGGACCACAAGCTTAGCGACCTGACCTTCTCTGTTGATGTCAAGTCTACTATCAAGGGCAAGGAACCTGGCCTCACTGTTGAAATCGACGCTCAGCAGGTTGCCAAGATCGTTATCCCCAACAAGCTCTGGAACGGTGCCGATGAAATCTCCTTCACCGCCACTGACCCGGAAGGCGCAAAGGCTACCTCTAAGGCCGTCTTTACCGTTCAGTCTGTAAACGATGTGCCGGTTCTCAAGAAGATTCCGGACCAGATGATCGACGAAAAGATGGAATTCGCTTCTATCAACCTGGCTGAACTCGCTTCTGACGCTGACCATGCCTTTGGCCAGTTGAAGTGGGATGTTGCCGGTGCCAAGGCACTTAAGGTTAATATCGACAAGTCCGGTATCGCTACTGTTAAGGCTCCGTCTCCGCTGTGGAACGGTTCCGAAAAGCTGACCTTCACCGTTACTGACCCTGAAGGTGCTTCTGCCAAGAGCGACGCTGTGTTCACCGTGAAGTCCATCAACGATCCTCCTGTCATGAAGGATATTGCTGGCCAGACCATCAAGGAAAAGGGTGAATTCAAGACCATCGAACTGGATAAGTTCGTTGAAGACCTTGACCACGATAAGTCTAAGCTGAAGTGGACTGTTTCCGGCAACAAGGACCTGAAGGTTGCTATTGACGCAAAGCATGTGGCTACCATTACCACTCCCAACAAGTACTGGAATGGTTCCGAAGCTATCACCTTCACCGTTACTGACCCTGAAGGTGCCGCTGACAAGCGTACCGTCAACTTCACTGTTGAATCTGTAAATGACCTGCCCGTATTCACCAAGCCCATTAAGGATCAGACCATTCCTGAAAAGCGTGAATTCGCAATCATTAACCTGAACGATATCGTAAACGATCCGGACCACAAGGCCGATCAGCTCACCTGGTCCTTCGATGTCAAGCCCAAGGCCAAGGGTGCTACCCCGGCTCTGAAGGTGTCTGTTGATGGCCAGCGTATGGCTAAGATCGTTATTCCGGACAAGTACTGGAATGGTGCCGAAGAAATCACCTTCAAGGTGGAAGACCCGGATGGCGGCAAGGCTACCTGCACCGCTCTGTTCACCGTTCAGTCTGTGAACGACGCTCCGACTATCGGTCAGATCAAGGATCAGACCATCGACGAAAAGCAGCAGTTTGCTGACTTCGACCTGGCTGCAATCGTTAAGGATCCGGACCACGCATTCGACAAGCTCAAGATTGATGTTGCCGGTGCTAAGGACCTCAAGGTTACTGTTGGCAAGGACGGCAAGGTTTCTGTGAAGACTCCGAACGTTCTGTGGAACGGTTCCGAAAAGCTGACCTTCACCGTTACTGACCCGGAAGGTGCATCTGCCAAGGCTACGGCTGCATTTACCGTGAAGTCCATTAACGATGCTCCGGTCATGAAGGATATTGCTGACCAGACTATCAAGGAAAAGGGCTCCTTCAAGTCCTTCAACCTGGATAACTATGTTGAAGATCTTGACCACCCGAAGAACAAGCTGAAGTGGAAGATCGAAGGTGCTAAGGAACTGAAGGTTGCTATGGATGCAAGCCACAACGTTTCTATCACCCAGCCCAACCCGTTCTGGCACGGTTCTGAAAAGATCAAGTTCTCTGTCGTTGACCCTGAAGGTGCTGCAGATAGCCGTGAAGTGACCTTCACCGTTGAATCTGTAAACGACGCTCCTGTCTTTGTTAAGGAACTGAAGGATCAGTCCATTGACGAAAAGAAGCAGTTCCAGACCATCAAGCTGGACGACCTGGTTAACGATCCTGACCACAAGAAGGCTGATCTGAAGTGGTCCTTCGACGTGAAGCCGGTTAAGGCTGGTGCTCCTGCTGCCAAGGGCAAGAAGGCTGCAAAGGCTGAAGAAGTTCCTGCAGGTGAAACCCTGTCCGTTAAGGTGGACAAGGGCGAAGGTGGCGCTCGCGTTGCTACCGTCGTTATCCCCAATAAGTACTGGAATGGTGCTGCAGACATTACCTTCACCGTTACTGACCCTGAAGGCGCAAAGGCTGTAAAGACCGCACGCTACGAAGTTCGTTCTATTAACGATCCTCCGAAGATTTCTGAAAAGGCCCCGAAGGGTGAAACCATTAAGGAAAATGGTGTATTCAAGACCATCGACCTTTCTACTCTCGCTTCTGACCCGGATCACAAGACCACTCAGCTGAAGTGGAGCGTGTCTGGCAACAAGGGTCTGAAGGTTGACCTCCGTAAGGACAATACCGCTATTGTTTCTGTTCCCAATGACCAGTGGAACGGCAAGGAAACTATCGCATTCACCGTTACCGACCCTGAAGGTGCATCTGCAACTCATAAGATGATCTTCGAAGTGACCCGCGTGAACGACGCTCCGGTCTTCGTCAAGAAGATTGCCGACCAGAAGATCAAGGAAAAGCAGCAGTTCGCCCAGATCAAGCTTGACGAATACGTTAAGGATCCGGACAACAAGCCCAGCGAACTGAAGTGGACCGTTTCTGGCAACAAGAAGCTGAAGGCTGAAATCAATGGTAGCCGCATTCTTACCGTTAGCGCTCCGGATCCGTATTTCTGGTGCAAGCCTGAAATGCTGGTTATCCAGGTCACTGACCCGGATGGTGCAACTACCTCTACTACCGCTACCTTCGAAATCACTTCTGTGAACGATGCTCCTGTCATGAAGGACATCCCGGCTCAGAAGATCAAGGAAAAGGGCCAGTTCAAGGAAATCGATCTTAACAAGTTCGTTAAGGATCCGGACCACAAGCTGGAAGACCTGACTTGGACCGTTAAGGTTGCCAAGGTTGGCGCTGCTGCTCCTGCTCCTGCCAAGAAGCCGGCTAAGAAGCCTGCTAAGAAGGGCAAGAAGGGTGCTAAGGTTGAAGAAGAACCGGAAGCACCGGCACCGGAACCGGTTGACGAATTCCAGGTGGAAATCGACAACAAGAACATTGCTCGTATCAAGATTGCTGATAAGTACTGGAATGGTGAACGTAACGTGACCTTCACTGTTACTGACCCTGAAGGTGCTAAGGACTCCAAGACCGTTAACTTCCTGGTTGAATCTGTGAACGATGCTCCGGCTATCGCTCCGATTCCGACCCAGACCATCAAGGAAAAGGAATCCTTCCAGCCCATCGACCTGACCAAGTTCGTTTCTGATCCTGACCATAAGATTGAACAGCTGAAGTTCGAACTGGCTCCGACCCGCGCTCTCAAGGCTTCTATCAATGCCAAGAAGCAGCTGATTGTTTCTACTCCGGATAAGTACTGGAACGGTACCGAAAAGATCAAGCTCGACGTCTTTGACCCGGAAGGTGCAAAGGCTACCCAGCAGCTGACCTTCGAAGTGACCCCGGTTAACGATCCTCCGGTAATCAGCAAGGTTGCTGGTCAGAAGATCAAGGAAAAGGAAAAGTTCCAGGTTGTTGACCTGTCCAAGTCTGCAACTGACCCGGATAACAAGCCCAATGAACTCCACTGGTCTGTTTCTGGCAACAAGGAACTGAAGGTTGATATCAAGGGTAACCGTGCTAACGTCATTACCCCGAACCCCAACTGGTTCGGTAAGGAAACCCTGACCTTCACCGTTAAGGATATCGCAGGTGCCTCTGCTTCTACTAAGGCTACCTTCGAAGTGACCCCGGTGAACGATCCTCCTGTTCTGAAGCCTGTTCAGCCCTTCGTCATCGAAGAAAAGAAGCAGTTTGCTCCCTTCGACTTCAGCAAGGTTGTAAGCGATCCGGATAACAAGCTGGAAGAACTGGTTTGGACTCTGGATAACGAAACTCCGGCTTCCAAGGCTGCCAAGAATGCTCCGGCAAAGAAGGGCAAGAAGGCCAAGGGTGCTGCTGTTGAAGCTGTTAAGCATGACCTGATCTTCAACATTGACGACAAGGGTGTGCTGACTGTTGAAATTCCGGACAAGTACTGGAATGGTACCGAAACTGTGAATGTGAACGTCTTTGACCCGGCTGGCGAAAAGGCTACCATTCCTGTGAAGTTCACCGTGAAGCCCGTAAACGATCCTCCTGTCGTGAAGGAAATTCCTGGCCAGGAAACTCTGGAAGGTAAGTCCTTCAAGGCTATCAAGCTGGATAACTACGTTACCGACCCCGACCACAAGGTTCATGAAATCAAGTGGAAGGTTACCGGTGCCAAGAACCTGGCTGTTGAAATTTCTGGTGGTCGCGAAGCTGTGATCCGCCCGAAGAAGCAGGATTGGTTCGGCGAAGAAACCCTCGTCTTTACCGCTCAGGATCCGGCTGGTGGCATGGACAAGACTGTTGCCAAGTTCGTTGTTAAGCATGTGAATGCTGCTCCGATCATGCGCGACATTCCTGACTTCACCATCAAGGAAAATGACAACAAGGGCGTTGTGGGTAAGATCAAGCTTGACCAGTATGCCCGCGATAAGGACCATCGCTTCGACGAACTGAAGTGGACCTTCACTGGCAACAAGTTCCTGACTGTCAAGTATGACAAGAACGCTAAGACCGCTATTGTTGCTATGCCGCACGAACACTGGAAGGGCAAGCCGGAACGCATTACCTTCACCGTCACTGACCCTGAAGGCGCAAAGGCTAGCAAGTCCGCTCTGTTCACCGTGATCCCCGTGAACAACGCTCCGGAAGCAAGCAACCAGACTTACATGACCCAGGAAGGCGATGAACTTAAGGTTTCCGCTTCTGAAGGCCTGATGTCCGGTGTGAATGACCCCGATGGCGAAAAGCCGGTGTCTGTTCAGATTGTCCAGAAGCCGCGCAATGGTAAGATCAACCTGAATGAAAAGGATGGTTCCTTCACCTATATGCCGAACAAGGGCTTCTCCGGTCTCGATGAATTCACCTTCAAGGTGAAGGATCCGGGTGGACTCTACTCCAAGGTCGCAACTGCTGAAATTAACGTAAGTTTCAAGATGCAGGACCTCCGCGGCGGCAAGAAGGCCGAAGCAAAGAAGGAAGAACCCAAGGAAGACAACAAGCCGGCCAAGGGTAAGAAGAAGGGCAAGAAGAAGTAATTCTTGAACGATCTTCTATTCCAATAAAAGTTTGACTTTTAGAGCCCTGTGACGCAAGTCGCAGGGCTTTTTTGCATTTCCCATAATAAATCAATAGTTGTACCCTTATGCTCCGTTGTAATGACCTCAAGGGTTATTGGGGTTCGCAAGTCTTTTAGGATACTTTCGTTGTTTGTTGGGTTTATATTATGGCTGGTTTTGAAAATTCCGGTGTTTGGAATTTTCTGATTTAGGGCTCTGCCCAAGGGATGTTTATGGTTAAAGGGTTGTTTGGGGCCACTGGCCTCGTGTTGGGTCTGTCTGTTTTTGCCGGCGCAAAAGCTGCAGATGGATTTAATTGGAGTGCTGTCAGCATGGGCGGTGGCGGATTCGTTAGTGCCATTGTCGCTTCTCCGCTGGAAAAGGGCCTTTTTTACGCTCGTACGGACGTGGGCGGTGCCTATCGCTGGGATGAATCCGGTGCCCGCTGGGTTTCGCTCATGGACTGGGTCGATGTGACTGAACGAGGCCTTCTGGGGGTGGAAGCCATTGCCGTTGACCCTCAGGAAGAGGGCGTGGTCTATATGATGACCGGTACCAGCTACTGGAATAATGGCCGTAGTGCGTTCTTGCGCAGTAAGGATCGCGGTAATTCCTGGGAATTGCTCTACACTTGGGACGAAGATGGTACCAAGGGAGCTAAGGTTACCCGCTTTGGTGCCCACGGAAACGGCATGGGCCGCGGAAATGGGGAAGCCTTGGCTGTGGATCCCAACGATTCGAAGATTATGTTCTACGGTTCGAAGAATAAGGGCTTGTGGAAGTCGGCTGATAACGGCTCCAGCTGGAGTCATGTGGATGCCTGGACAACTGCGGCCGGGTCTGATACGACGTGGAATGGTTCCGGTTTTAGCTTTGTTCAGTATGCGCCTGGCAGTTCCAAGAATCTTTATGCCGGTTTTTTGCGTGAGGGTTCTACCAAGAACAAGACTTTTGAAAATGTGTTTGCTTCGACGGATGGCGGTGCTTCGTGGAAGGCTTTGCCGATTCCTGATAGCTTGCGTACTACGAAGGGTGGCGGCGTTGTCCGTCTGATGCCTCAGCGTGCCGTGATTACCAAGGATGGAAGTTCCATGGTGGTGACTTTTGCCGATGGAGCCGGCCCTCATTCCATGGGTTGGGACGAAGGCTGGGGCCCGATCTGGGATGGCTTTGGTCGCGGAGCCGTACTGAAGTGCAATTTGAAGACGGGCGCCTGGACTGACGTTTCTCCTGCAGATTATCTGGATGGGGAAGGGGAGGCCAAGTATGATATGACCGACTACTCCAAGACGGATGAGTACGAATATATTGCTCCTTATGGCGGCATCACCATTAACCCTAACGATGATAAGGAAATGGTGGTGACCACGGAAGGTTACAATGGACCGCAGTTCTGGTACAAGAAGGGCGAAGACGGAAAGGATGTGTGGAGCGACCGCTGGGGTTCCAATATTTTCCATACCACAGATGGTGGCGAAACATGGATTGCCTCTTTCCGTTACTATTGGATGGAAGGTGGAGTTTATCCGACAACGCAGCAGATGGATGCTAACGGGATCGGCTGGATGCACGACGGTTCCATTCACTGGGCGGGTAGCGTGGCCATGGATCCCTTTGACCATAATCGCGTTTTCGTGACTTCTGGAAATGGAATTTTCAGGACGGACAATCTAACTGATTATACGGTGACGAAGGCGGAAAACTCCTGGGAAGAAGATCAGATTGCCATGAATCAGGTTTGGCATTTTAGTGCCCATGGCGTTGAAGAAACCGTGCCTTTCGAGGTGGTGAGCATTCCTGGCGGCCCCATGATTTCCATTATTGGCGACTACGACGGATTCCGTCATGATGATATTACCAAGTTCCCGCAGTTCCGTCATATGACGGACGTGAGCGGAACGGCAGTTCCTCTGGGAACTACCCAGGGGCTTGCCTATGCGGCGAAGTCCGGTACTTTGGTGAAGGTGGCCAATGCCCGTAAGTATGAGGGCAAGTATAGCGATGTTCCTATTGAACCTCTGCAGTTCTCTAGCGATTCCGGAAAGACTTGGACTGTGGGTACTTACTGCAAGCTTGACGAAAAGATTGCCAACGGCACCGCCGCTATTTCAACTGACGGCGAAGTGGCCTTGTTTGTTCCCATGGAAGGTAGTACCAGCGTTTACCGCTACAGCAATGCGGCCTACACGGAAGTGACGGGTATCGATAACGGTTCCTTTGTGGTGGGCGATCCTGAAAATGCGGATGTGTTCTATGCTTACAACAAGACGGAAGGCCTGTTCTACAAGAGTTCCGACAAGGGTGTTAGTTTTAGCGCTGTTGGAAAACCCGGTGTGAGCGTCTTTAAGAAGTTCCGTGCGATTCCTGGTTATGAGGGCGACTTGTGGCTGCCCATTGCTGAACAGGATCCGTCTACTGGTGTGGGCGTTGGCGGCAGTCTGCAGCACTCCACTGACGGGGGCAAGACTTGGTCTGCGGTGAAGGGCGTTGGCTATTGCGAGGCCGTTGGTTTTGGCGCTCCCAAGACGAAGGGCGGATATCCTGCAATTTATGTGTTTGCCACAATTGACGGCGTTACCGGTGTGTTCGGCTCTGATGACAAGGGCGCTTCCTGGACCCGCGTAAATGATGACGGTCATGAATTTGGCGGTCTTGCCAATGGTGAATTCGTTATGGGCGACATGAATACCTATGGCGTCGTATACATGAGTACTGCAGGCCGTGGCATTGCGGTGCGTGTTCCCGACACCTGGAAGATGGGTTCCTCTGAATCTGATGGTACAATCAAGGTTGGCCCGAGGACTCCGGCGGTTTCTGCTAGCCGTGCGGTTTATGCCCGTGGCAATCTGGAATTGACTCTGAAAAATTCCGGGGCTTCTGTCAGCGTGTTCAATATGCAGGGACAGAAACTGTTTAGCCGATTCTATGGCAGTTCCGTAAGCGTCCCCCTGAAGGAACTGGTGGGTGCCAAGGGCAGTTTCTATGTGCGTGTCGAGAGCGGTAAGCAGGTCTTGTTCAGCAATAAGGTTATTATTGCCCGATAGGGCAAACCTTTTTATAGGTTTGCAGTTCTAATAGCTTATCTGTAAAAAATATACCCGGGTGGCCTAGTGCCACCTTTTTTGTTTTTTTATGGGGAATTTCTGCTCATATTACAGAAAAAATGGGCTTTGTAGGTTTATGTTTTTAAACTTATTTTTCTAAATTTGGCGCACTATGAGTACAACTAAGAATGATTTATGGGTCGGTGTCGACGTCGGTTCTACAACCGTTAAGATTGCCGTCGTTGAACCTGAAACCAACAAGCTTTTACACTACACATACCAGCGCCATAACGCCATGCAGGCCCAGAAGGTCCATGAGGTGCTGCGCGAAGCCCACGGTCTGTTCCCGGGCAAGAACTTTAGAGTCGCTTTCTGTGGCAGTGGCGGTCAGCCCTTTGCCGAGGCAACTCACGCATTTTTCGTACAGGAAGTGGTGGCCAACGCTCTCGCCGTTCGTGCTACTTACCCCGATACCCGTGTCGCTATTGAATTGGGTGGCCAGGACGCCAAGGTGGTGTTCTTTGAAAAGGATCCCACTACTGGCAAGCTGATTGCCAGCGACATGCGTATGAACGGTGTCTGCGCCGGCGGTACCGGTGCGTTCATCGACCAGGTGGCAGAACTCCTCCGTGTGAAGACCGAGGCCTTTGAAGGTTACGCCAAGCGCGGTCAGAAGGTTTATGAAATCTCCGGCCGTTGCGGTGTGTTCGCCAAGACCGACATTCAGCCCATGCTGAACAACGGTATCGCCAAGGAAGATATCGCCCTTTCCAGCTTCCATGCCATTGCCAAGCAGACCATCGGTGGTCTTGCCCAGGGTATGGAAATCAAGCCGCCCGTCATTTTCGAAGGTGGTCCCCTTACCTTTAACCCGACCCTTGTCCGCGCCTTCAAGGAACGTCTGGGAATCACGGATGAACAGGCTATCGTGCCTGAACATTCCGAAGTACTCGTAGCTATGGGCGCCGCTCTCTCCCTGGGCTCCATGTTTGCTGACCAGGAATGCTTTTACCGCGAAGAAGGCTCTCTGGACTCCCTGGTCCACTTTAACGAAGCCCGTCAGGCCGAACATAAGGCCAAGGCTGCCGCCGACCTCTTCTTCAAGAACGACCTGGAATACCAGCAGTTCCTGGAAGATCACAAGATGGCGAGCAACGTGTACCCGCAGCCCGCTTCCGGTTCTACCATCAATTGCTACCTGGGTATCGACGCCGGTTCCACCACCACCAAGTTCGTTCTTATCGATGAACAGGACAACGTGATCGATGGCTTCTACGCTAGCAACAACGGCGAACCGCTCCAGGTGCTCAAGGATGCCATGAACGAACTGACCGACCGTTACGAAGAATACGGTTGTAAGTTGAACATCCTGGGTGTGGGTACTACCGGTTATGGTGAACAGCTCTTCGCTAAGGCCGTTCATGCCGACTACCACACTGTGGAAACCGTGGCTCATGCAAACGCTGCCCAGCGTATCTGCCCCGACGTGTCCTTCATTCTGGATATCGGTGGTCAGGACATGAAGGCAATCTCTGTTCAGGACGGTGTGGTTACCGGTATTATCCTGAACGAAGCTTGCTCCTCGGGTTGCGGTTCCTTCATCGAAACTTATGCACGTTCCCTGGGCATTCCCATGGAAAAGATTGCAGAACTGGCTTTCAATGCCAAGAGCCCGTCTCAGCTGGGTTCTCGCTGCACCGTGTTCATGAACAGCTCTATCATCACCGAACAGCGTGATGGTAAGCAGCCTGAAGACATTATCGCCGGTATCTGCCGCTCCATTATTAACAACGTTTTCACCAAGGTGATCCGTATCCGCAACCTCAACACTCTCGGTAAGAAGGTGGTGGTGCAGGGCGGTACCTTCAAGAACAACGCTGTGCTCCGCGCCTTTGAACAGTACACGGGCCTCAAGCCCATCCGTCCGGAACGTCCGGGTGAAATGGGTGCAATCGGTATTGCTCTTCTCACCAAGAAGTTCATGGAAGAAAAGCGCAAGGAAAATCCGGAACTGAAGTCCAGCTTCATCGGCCTCGAAGCCATGAAGACTTTCAGCTGGCACAACCAGCCGGGTCAGCTTTGCCAGTACTGCACCAACCATTGCTCCAGAACCATCGTTACCTTTAGCGACGGTCAGAACTTCGTTACCGGCAACCGCTGCGAACGTGGTGAAGTGACTGCCGATCCTAACGATCCGAAGACCAAGGCTCTCATCGCCGAAATCAACAAGAAGATGATGGCCGTGCCCGATATGATCAAGCGTACCAACCAGCTGCTGGTGAAGGACTATGCTCCGGCCAAGTTGGTGGAACCGCAGTTGAAGGCTGATGGTACTCAGAAGACCATCGGTATTCCTCGCGCTCTTGAATTCTGGGCAAGTCTGCCTTTCTGGAAGGCTTTCTTTACCAGCCTGGGTTACACGGTTGTTGTAAGCCGTAGCTCTGACTACAAGATGTTCGAAGCTGGCTTGCACAGCGTGCCTTCCGATACGGTCTGCTTCCCGGCAAAGCTTGTTCACGGTCATGTGCTCAGCCTCATCGAAAAGAAGGTTGACCGTATCTTCTTCCCCATGATGGTGGCTGTTCCCAGTGACCACACCAAGTTTGACGCCACTTCTGTTTGCCCGGTGGTGCAGGCTTACCCCAACATCATCAAGAACACCGACGAACCTGAAAAGAACTATGGCGTTCCCATGGATCAGCCGATCTTCCACTGGTTCAATTCCAAGCTCCGTCGCTCTCAGACCATCGACTGGTTCCATGAAAACTGGAAGCTGGACAAGAAGCTGATTTCCAAGGCTGTGGATGAAGGTGAAAAGGCTCTGAACGACTACAAGACTACTTTGCTTGAAGAAGGTCAGAAGATCCTTGATGACGTTCGCGCCAAGAATACTTTTGCCGTGGTGATTGCCGGTCGTCCGTACCATGTGGACCCGCTGATCAACCACAACATTGCCTCTCACTTTACCGCCATGGGCATTCCGGTTCTTACAACCGAATCTCTCCCTGGCGTTTACGATCAGGATATTCCTAGCCATACCCGTATCGAAATCAAGAACACCTTCCACCTGCGTATGCTTGGCGCTACCATGATCGCTGCCAAGGATCCTAATGTGGAACTGGCTCAGATCGTTAGCTTCGGTTGCGGTCATGACTCCATCTTGACCGACGAAATGTCCCGTATGCTCCATCTGGATTCCAACAAGGAAATGCTGATGCTGAAGCTTGACGAAGGCGACGCTCGCGGTCCTGTTGGCATTCGTATCAAGAGCTTTATCGAAACGGTGAAGGCTCGCCGTGCTGCAAATCTGCCCGACAAGCCCGCTTCCAACGAACCGCTGTTCCATACCCCGTTCGTTGCCGAAGATAAGACTCGCCGTCGCATCTTGACTCCGAACCTGTCTCCTGCATTTACCGTTCTTGCCAGCGAATACATGAAGGCTAACGGCTTTATCGCTGAATACCTGCCTGTGGCCGACAAGAAGGCTGTGGAACTGGGTAAGAAGTACGTGCATAATGATATTTGCTTCCCCTGCCAGGTGAACATCGGTGAAGGTTTGAAGTGGCTGGTGGAACACCCCGAAGTAAAGCCGTCCAACGTTTCTATGTGCTTGGCCAAGAACTGCGAAAACTGCCGTGCCGTGCAGTACGCCGTGCTTGCCCGTAAGGCTTTGGACGAAGCTGGTTTCGAAGATGTAAGTATCATTACCACCGGTGACGACGTGAAGGGTATGCATCCGGGCTTTAAGACTGGCCTGGACTTCAGACTCCATATGCTGTGGGGCCTGGTGACCATGGACGCTATTGAAACCATGTACCGCGCTATTCGCCCCTACGAAGTGAACGCTGGCGACACCCAGAAGGTTTACGACGTCTGGATGCCTCGCATCATGGAAATCGGCGGTCACCTGAAGAAGACAGAATTGCCGCACCCCACCAAGATGCTGGCTGAATTCACCAAGTGTATCGATGCCTTCAACGGTATTGAAATCACCGAAGACCGTAAGAAGGGTATCCGCAAGCCTCGTGTTGCCGTGCTTGGCGAAATTCTCATGAACTATCACCCCAGTGCCAACGGCTTTGTGGAAAACTACCTAATGAACAACGGTATGGAAGTCTACCTGCCGGGTATGACCGACTTCTTCCGCGTGGACGAAGCCGTGCGTGCCGAAAAGCTGAAGCGTGGTTTCTCTGCAAACCCCATTAGCGATCGCATTGTGGGTGGCATTACCGCAAAGGCCTACACCCGTGCCCTGGAAACTGTTCGCAAGATCATGAAGGAACACTTCAGCCTTTACGAACATCATGCAGACTGCTACGAGTTGATGGATTACGTCCGCGACATTATCGACCCCACCTACAATACGGGTGAAGGTTGGTTGATTCCGGGCGAAATCATCTACAATTCTCAGCATGGCATTAATAGCCACATTGTGCTGCAGCCTTTTGCCTGCTTGGCTAACCACATTTCCGGTCGCGGCCTGACCAAGGCTGTTAAGGAACGTTGCCCCCATATCCAGGTCCTGTCTCTGGACTACGACCCGGATACCAGCTTCGCAAACATCGAAAACCGTTTGCAGATGCTGATCATCAACGCTCGCGAACTGGAAAAGGCTAATAAAGCGTAGAGGATAAAGGTTAAAGTTTAAAGGTTAAAGGGGCTTCGCCTCTACGCTTTATGCTTTCCGCTTTCCGCAAAAAGGACGTCGGTTTTGAGGCCGGCGTCCCTTTTGTTTTTTGAAAAAAATTCTAAATTTGGCGCCATGCTGAATGTTTCTAATGTAAGTCTTCAATATGGTAGCCGCGTTCTCTTCAAGGAAGTGAATCTTTCCTTCAAGCGCGGCAACTGCTATGGTGTGATCGGTGCAAATGGCGCCGGCAAGTCCACCTTCCTCAAGATCCTTTCCGGTGAACTGGAACCCAATACCGGTGACGTGACCAAGGACCCGGGCGAACGAATCGCCGTCCTTAAGCAGGATCACTTCGCCTACGAACAGAACACTGTTCTTGAAACTGTGATGATGGGTTTCCCGGAACTCTATGAACTGGGCAAGAAGCGTGACGAACTGTATGCTCTTCCGGAAATGACCGAAGAACAGGGCATGCAGGCCATGGAAATTGAAACCCGTTTCGGTGAAATCGGCGGTTACGAAGCTGACTCCAATGCTGCAGTGCTCCTGAAGGGTCTGGGCATTCCCGAAGAATTCCACTACAGCCTTATGGCCGATCTGGATGGCGGTCAGAAGATTCGCGTGCTCCTGGCTCAGGCTCTTTTTGGCAACCCCGACATTCTTCTGCTTGACGAACCGACCAACCACTTAGATCTGGATACCGTCGCCTGGTTGGAAGATTACCTGGAACGTTTCGAAAATATCGTGATCGTGGTGAGCCATGACCGTCACTTCCTGAATGCGGTTTGCACTCATACTTGCGATATTGACTACGGCAAGATTAACATCTACGGTGGTAACTACGAATTCTGGTATGCAGCTAGCCAGCTGGCCCAGAAGCAGCGTAAGGACCAGAACCGCCGCGCCGAAGAAAAGATTGAAGAATTGAAGGCCTTTATCCGCCGCTTCGCTTCCAACGCCGCAAAGGCCAAGCAGGCTACTTCCCGTAAGAAGCTGTTGGATAAGATGACCGTCGAAGAAATGCCGGCTTCTAGCCGTAAGTTCCCCTGGGTCAACTTCAAGATGGACCGCGAACCGGGCAAGATCGTGCTGGAAGTGAATAACGCTTCTATCGACGGCGGTGATGGCATCGTTTGCAACGGTGTGAACTTCAAGCTGAACAACGGCGACAAGGTTGCCCTGGTTGGCGAATATGACACCCTGAAGACCGCCTTCTTCCAGCTCATTGCCGAAGAAACCAAGGCTGCCGACGGCGTGCTCAAGTGGGGTAGCACCATTAGCTACAACTACTTCCCCAAGAACAACGACGCTTACTTTGCCAGCGAACTTTCTCTGGTGGATTGGCTGCGCCAGTACAGTAAGGAACAGGACGAATCCTTTATCCGCGGATTCCTGGGCCGTATGCTCTTCACCGGCGAAGAAGCCCTGAAGTGCTGTAACGTTCTTTCCGGTGGTGAAAAGGTTCGCTGCATGCTTTCCAAGATGATGCTCTCCAACGCAAACTGCTTGCTGCTGGACGAACCTACCGCTCACTTGGACTTGGAAGCCATTACCGCTCTCAACAACGGCCTGACCGCTTTCCAGGGCCCGGTGATCTTCTGCTCTCAGGACCACGAATTCGTGCAGACTGTGGCAAACCGCGTGCTGGAACTGACTCCCAATGGCGTTGTTGACCGCTCCATCACCTTCGATGAATGGTATGAATCGAAGTCTAAGGGCAACAAGAAGAAGTAAGTCCTGATTTTGTGGGGACTGCAGGTCGGTCCCGCAAACTTTAAAGAAAAATCCTCGGTTTTAAACCGAGGATTTTTTCGCTATAGGAAACGTTTTTCGCTGTAGGTGCAGCGCGACTTCCAATTACTGTACGTCGATCTGTACCTTGAAGTTTGCCTTGCCCTTGTGGTTAACCAGCTGGGAACGGGGAGCGGTTGTGACCGTGACGTTCTTCTTGGTAACACCGGATTGCTGCTGAAGGGTCTTCAGCAGTTCTGCGTTGCGCTTGGCAGCCATGTCCAGCAGTTCCTTTTCGAGAGCCTTGCGGTCCAGATTGGCGGCGTTGGCGGCAACGTAGGCGGTGTAGGCTTCGTCCTTGTCGTCGATGGCGATGATAGCCTTTTCGTCCAGCTCGTTCAGGGCGGTCTTGCCCTGAGTAGACTTGTAGAACTCGGTTTTAAGTTTGCGGGTCTTGTAGGCTTCCACCGTCTTCTTCATATTGAAGGACTGCACAAAGTTCATCTTCAACTTGGGATCCTTGGCCAGGGCAGAAACCATCTTGATTGCCTTGGCGTACTGTTCGCTTTCCATGTGGTTGTTCAGCGGGTCGATAACGATTTCGTCGTTCTTGCTCAGGTCGAAACCGATGGCGCTTGCACCGGATGCGGCGACGTTACCCACAATCTTCAGGGGTGAAAGGGCCACCTTGATCAGCAGGTTCATCACGGTCTTCCAGACAATCTTGAGGTAAGAGAATTCGGGATCCTGCATGTTGCCCTGCACGGGAACGTCAAACTGAATCTTGTCGTCCTTGTCCTTGAGAATGTACAGACCCACCTTCATGGGGACGGTGAATTCCGGGTCGCTGCCTTCTACCTTGTCGCCAACGTCGATGTTGTAGATGTCGATTGTATTTTTGCTATCCAGGTTGAACTTGTTGATCTTGTTGTCGCTGGCGAAAGCCATGGTGCCAGAAATGATGGGGTAGCCGGTGTAGTGGAGGCTGTAGGGGCTGAAGTGCTTCAGGGCCAGATTCTTGATGCTGACATAGGCATCCATAGTGCTCAGGTCGGAGAGGGCTCCCTTGTACTTTACAGAAACGGTGCCGCCTTCGGGGAAGTTGGCGTTTACGTTAACGGTGCAGGGGGTGTCAAAGTTGATGTTGGAACCGGAAACGCTGATGCCGCTAACCTTATAGTTGAAGGGCGTCTTGATGGTAAGATCGTTTGCGGAGACGGACGTGTTCTTGACTTGCAACTTGTTCAGTACGAATTTCAGAGGCTTTGCTGGGGCGGCCTTGGCTGTTTCGGGGGCGGCTGCGACAGCGGAATCAGACTTGGAAGAGTCTACAGGTGCTTCGGTAACGACGGCTGCGGCCAGGGCGCTGTCAACTGCGCTGGTGTCCTCGGCTGCACCCTTGGGATTTAGAAGTATGTCGATGTTGGTCTTGCCGCCCTTCAGCAGGTCCAGATGGGCGAATGCGCCATCGACCACTACGGAATCCACGACAAAGTCCATTTCGTTCAGGTTAGCCTTCTTGATGCCGACCTGTACGCTGTTCACGCCGATGGTCTTTTCGGATGTTTCGGTAAGGACGATATTGTTAAGGCCTACGGTACCTGCAACATTGCTAGAAAGAACGTCATTCACGTTGCCTGCAACATTCAGGTTGACGTCCAGGGAGCCGCTAAAGTCCTTATAGTTGATGAAGTCCTTCAGGTAGGGCTTGCCGCAGGCCAGTTCAAACTGCTTCAGGGCGACTGCTACATTGAAGTCCTGAGTTTTCATGTTGAAGAGAACTTTCACGGTCAGATCGCCGCCATCTGCAAACTTCAGGTTTACGCCAATGTCGGTGTCCTTGTTGTTGAAGTAGACGGCGGGAATATCTACAGAGAAATCCTGGAGGTGAATTTTTGAACCGACCTTGCGATCCTGATAGATGATGTTGCCCTTTTCCAGGACGATGTTCTGGATGGCGACATCAAATCCTCCGGTCATTTCGACGGGGTCAATGTTTATGGCCTTGATAGAATCGCCTGCGGCGGAGTCTGCAGTTGCATCAGCGGTTGCCGATGGGGTGGCTGCGGAATCTGTGGCGACGCTGTCCTGCTCACTTGCGGCGAACTTATCCAGGATGTCGCTGAAGTTGAAGCGGTCGCCGTCTTGTACTACCTGGGTATAAAGGCCTTTCAAATAGATTTCGCTGACGTTGATTTCTTTGGACAGCAGGCGAGTGGGATTCACGTTGACGCGGAACTTTTCAAATCCCACGAAAGGTGTTGCGCCGTCCTGTTCGAAAATGGCGAAATCGTCTACGGTAACTGTGAAGGTGAACGGATTGAAGTCTACGTCGGCAATCTTCATTTTGCGGCCGATGAGTTCTTCGGAATGCTCGACTACATAGTCTTTTGCGATACCGGGGGCGATTTTGAGGGCGGCGATCACGAGAACGATCAATACCGCCAGGACAATGAGGGCAATGTAACGTTTCTTCATATTTCAAATAATAAAAAAAGTGTCCGGAAATTGCACGTTAATTATCGTGTACACGCTTTATAATGCTAGTCTTCGCCGTTGATTATCTGCAGAAATTCCTGACCGTATTTTTGCAACTTCATGGCGCCGATTCCGGGGATGTTGGCCATGTCGGTGAGGCTGGCCGGGCGTTCCTGAACCATACCCAGCAGAACCTTGTCGCTGAAGATGACGTAGGGCGGTACGTTGGCGGCGTCGGCAAGATTGCGGCGATGGATTCGCAGGGCCTCGAAAAGTACGGCGTCGCTTCCTTCCAGATTGTCCTTGGCGCTGAGGCGTACAGAAACTTTTTGCGGTTGCGAGCTTCTCTGGTTTGCGATTTTTTCTCGCTTGTCTTCTGTAATCAGGGCCAATTGAATTTCTTTTTCGCCGAAGAGCACCTGCTTCCCGAATTCGGTAATGCGCAAGGTCTTCTTGTCGGTGTAGCTCATGGTAAGGCAACCTAGATGAATCATCTGCTGGATGTAGGATTGCCATTTGTCGGCAGGGGTGGCTGCCCCTACGCCAAAGGTCTTGATTTTGTCGTAACCCTTTTCGATGATTTCTGCCCGATGGGACCCCCGCAGGATGTCGATAATCATGTTGGCGTTCTCTTGTTCGCGGGTGCGGAAGATGGCACTGAGGGCTTTTTGAGCCAGGATGGTTCCGTTAAAACGGCGTGGTGGGTGGTTGCAAATATCGCAGTTGCCGCAGTCCTGTTCCATGACTTCGCCGAAATAGCCTAGTAGGATTCGCCGGCGGCAAACCAGGCTGGTGGCGTAATGCTGGATTCGCTCCAACTTTTCTAGTTGCAGGTGCCGTTGCTGTGGGTCGCTGCAATCCTGGGCGAACTTGGCCAGCTGAACGATGTCGCTGTCGGAATAGAACAGCAGGGTGTCGGCCGGGAGGCCGTCGCGGCCGGCGCGTCCGATTTCCTGATAGAATCCCTCCATGTTTTTGGGCGTGTTGTAATGGATGACGAATCGGATGTTGGATTTGTCGATGCCCATGCCGAAGGCGATGGTGGCGCAGATGACCTTGGTGCGGTCGTAGATGAAGTCCTCTTGAATTCTTGCGCGTTCATCGGCGGTCATGCCGGCGTGGTAGGCGTCTGCCATGATGTGCCTTTTGCGGAGTTCGTCGGCAACAGTTTCGGTAGACTTGCGGGAAAGGCAGTATACAATTCCGCTTTCACCCTTTCTTTCTTTTATAAAGTCTGCAATTTCGTCCAGCTTACTCAATTTTTTATAGTTAAGACGAACGTCTAGGGACAAGTTCTTTCTGTCAAAACTATCCAGGATCAGATTTTCTTCGGGAATGCGAAGCTGCTGTAAAATATCTTCTCGGGTAATGGCGTCGGCCGTGGCCGTCAGGGCGAGAATGGGAATGCCGGGGAAGTTTTCGCGGAGCTTAAAAAGCTGGGTGTATTCGGGGCGGAAATCGTGGCCCCACTGAGAAATGCAATGGGCTTCGTCGATTGCGAACAGCGAAACGCGACCGCGGGGGAGCAGGTTCTCTACTTCAAAAACCAGACGTTCGGGGGAGATATACAGCAGTTTAAGTTCTCCGCGGCAAAAGGCGCTGCGGATCTCGGAAGCTTCTTCAGTTGAAAGGCCGCTGTTCAGTGCCGCTGCGGGGATGCCGTTTTCGCGGAGACTGTCCACTTGATCCTTCATGAGGGCAATCAGAGGCGAAACCACCACGGCGCAACCATCGAAAACCAGGGCCGGAATCTGGTAGCAGATTGACTTGCCTCCACCGGTTGGCATTAGGGCCAAGGTGTCCTTGCGTTCAAGAACCTGTCTGATGACTTCGACCTGCTTGGGTCTAAAGCTGTCGTAACCGAAATATTCCTTAAGCTTCTGCTGTGCTGTATTAAAAAGAAGACTTGCCTGCTGATCACTCATGCAGGTAAATATAATATTTGGTGTACAAATGTGCAAGAGTCTTATTCGTCACGCCAGAAGGTGAAGGCCTTGCCTTCGATCTTCTTGCTGCGGTAAGTGCAGTTATCGATTCTACGGTAGTATTCCTCGAAGTCGATTCCTTCTTCGCCGTTTAGGAATGTTGCGCCCAGGCTGACAGAAATATTTAGGTTGTTCACCTTTTCGAAAGTAATCCTGCTGATAGATTCAAAGAATCTGCTGATAATCTGGATTCCCTGTTCCTCGTTAGAAACTCCGCTCACGAAGAAAATGTATTCATCTCCGCCGAGACGCAATAGAATGTCTTCTTCGCGGAAAGTTTCCTTCATGGCGTTGGCGACAGCGATAATAACTTCGTCGCCCATTTGGTGACCGTAGTTGTCGTTGATGTGCTTGAATTTATCTACATCGAACAGGGCCAACATACCGATTCGGTTTTCGTTGATGGCTGTCTTTATCTTGTCAATACCGGCCTGGCGGTTCAGCAGTCCGGTCATGGCGTCGGTTTCGGCTTTGGCAATCAACGTTGTTTCGATCTTTTTCTGTTCGCTGATATTTTCGACGGCGTAAATAACCTGGTTTGGCTTAACTTCGGTGTTTACGGGACCAATGGCGATAAAGCGGGCTCGGCACCAACCAAAATTCTTGCCCATGAATTCCTGGGTGATGGTGCGCTTGCCTCTGAGCCTGTCGGGTAGTGTTTTGGTGTTTACGAAATCCAGAATGCGGTCCAGGTATTCGGGAGCTGTGGTTGCCGTCATGGCCAGCGTTATTTGTCTGCTGAAATTTTCGTTGAAACTGTCTACGCTAGAATCAATAAAGTTGTTTGTTCTAATTGAGAAGAACGTGTCCGAGTCCAGGTTGATCTGGTGCATGGAAACGTAAATGTCCGAAATGGATCTGAGGTTGTGGGTAAGCTGATCCTTGGTGCTGAACTGGGATACGCGATTTTCAAAAAGCATTCGTTGGCATTTGTCGCGGACGTTGAATATGCCGACAATCATGCCGATGCCGCTATAGACGATGCAGTTGACGATTTCTGTTCCAACAATTTCGGCCGGCTTGACGGAACCGCAATAATAGAGGAAGATGAAATCGGCGATAATAGTGATAATTACGATGTGGATTGGTCGCATGACAAACAGCAGCGGCGAAACCACGTACATGGCCAATAGGGAGGTGGAGGGTTCGTCGCAGGATATCACAAGCGATGAAAACAGGCCGAAGCATAGGAGCATGGGGTAGAAGATGTGACACAAGATTCCGACAACGGTGTGATTTTTCTTTCCGACAGCAAATGCTATGGCGAGACTTACAATGGAGAACATGGCGAACCCTGCGTAGATGGGGGCCTTTTCCAACATGGCGGGGAGTCGGGTTGCAAAGGCGGCTATGCAGGTGAACGAAAAAAAGAAAGTCGATATGGCTGAATATACCAGCAGCGCTCTATGGTTATGATTGGTTTCCTTGTCTCGGATAGTATACAGATCCGAGTTGGTGAGGCTGGCTCTTATCAAATAATCAATGATATACTTAATCATAATTGCTCAAAATGTAAGACCATTTAATTTTAGTAAAAAGATAAATATCCACGTTTTCTATCTTTGATGTTGATGAAAAAATTGAACGTTTTGATCCTTGCCGCGGGTCTTGGAACCCGTTTGCGCCCGTTGACCAGCGATGTGCCGAAACCCTTGGTTCCGGTAGTTGATGCTTCTATATTGGAGCAGCAGGCGGTTAAAGCTAACGGTATTGGAAACGTAAGACTTCACGCCAATGCGCACTATCTGGCCGAACAGGTGGTTGCCGAGGGTAAACGCCTTGGCTTTGAAAAAGTGTGGGTGGAGCCCGAGATTCTTGGAACTGCAGGCCCCTTAAAGCGAATCTATAACGAAGGATACCGTGGGGGCTTGCTGATCATGAACGGCGATGCCTACTGCAGTTTTGACCTGAAGGCCTTTGTGGAAAATGCCAAGCGCACTTTTGCCTCCGCTCAGGACGGCTCTGCCCCTGGTGTGGCCCTGCTGGCTGTGGATTTCCCCAAGGTGAATACCTTCCGTGTGAATAAGGATGGACGTCTGGTAGGAATCGCTGGCCGTTTTGGTTCCGAAGAGGGTGCCGCCGCAACGTTCTCCGGAGTATCCTATTACAGCGACGAGGCTTTGGCCCGAATTGCTGACGGTGAATTTGACATCCGTGAATTCTGGAAGCAGGAAATTGCTGCAGGACGTCCACCTTTTGTGGACATGAGTCAGATGAATGCTACCTGGATTGACATGGGTTCTCCTGAAGGTCTGATGGCCGCTTGCCGTGCCCGCCTTGATGAACTTGGAGTGGATAGCTGGACTGACGAACGCGTTGCTGTGACCCGCGATTCTATCGTGTTTGCAGGAGCCACAGTGGGTGAGGGCGAAACTGTAGAAAATGAAATCCGCGGTAAGGGATTTAGCTGGAAGATTTAGATTTGTGTTGGAATGGTTGAATTGGCTGCGCGTCATTCTGAGCGTAGCGAAGAATCCATAGAAGAATTTGAATGATGAAGGATTGAAATGAGAAAGTTTAGAGTAGTGCTTGTTGAACCGGAACATCCTCACAACGTTGGCTTCGTAGCCCGCGCCATGCATTGCTACGCCCTGGATGAACTGTACATCGTTTACCCCAAGCGTAACAAGGTGATTGAAAATTCCTACCACACGGCAGCCAACAGCCATGACATTCTGGACAAGGCAACCATCGTTCATACCTTCCGCGAAGCTATTGGGGATTGCTCCTGTGCAGTCGCTTTCAGCCGTCGCATTTTCGGTAGTGCTATTAAGCATTGCATGGTTCCCGATCTGTCGGGCATGCTTCCTGATGATGGAACCATCGCTCTGGTGTTCGGTCGTGAATCCTGCGGCCTGGCTCTTGAAGAAGTGAACGCTTGCACCTACCAGTGCGAAATTCCCGTACCGGGCTTGATGAGCTTGAACTTGGGTCAGGCTGTTTCTATTTCTTTGTATGAACTGTGCCGTTCTGGTGCCTTGGCAAACGGTGAAGGCCGCGCCAAGCGTGGTTCCAAGGGAGCCTGCGAAACTCAGCCCGCAACCATCGACCAGATTAACGGATTCAAGAAGTTCCTGGACCGCTATCTCACCGGTCAGTATCATGATCAGGCCTGGAGAGATAACTTCCTGAACACTCTGCTCCAGAGACTACACCCCACCCGCAACGAACTTTCGGCCCTGTTCGGTTTGCTCCGTAATGTAGCCGGTAAGCCCGCTCGCCTGGAACAGGCCGAAGACCGCGCTGCAAAGGCCGCTGCCGCAAAGGCCGCCGCCGAAGCTGAAGAAACTAAGGCTGCTGCCGAAGAAGGAAAGGCCGGGTAATAACGCCGAACATTAAGAAATTTGAAAAATAGGTTACTAAACGGAGGTTTTGAGCCCTTTTAGTAACCTTGGTTTTAAATAAAGTAATGCTTTTGGGGCGAAATTTCTGTTCTAGAGGTTACTAAATTGCTGTAAATTCTGTTCTAGAGGTTACTAAATTGCTGTAAATAATGCGTTTAGTAACCTTGTCAAGAAAAAGAATTTGAAAAAAGCACAATCTTTTTGAAAATAAAGTAATAAATGGGTTACTAAATGGGTTGTTGACTTGGAAATAGTAACCCCATAACGCAAAAAGGCATCATTATGGCAATGAAAATCACCATCCAATATCTTGATGATTCCATTCCTCGTCTGGAATATGTGGGCGGTAAGTCCGACTGGATCGACTTGAGCGCCGCGGAAACCGTTACCCTGAAGAAGGGGGAGTTTCGCCTGATTCATTTGGGGGTGGCTATGAAATTGCCCGAGGGGTATGAAGCCCATCTGGCCCCCCGCAGCTCCACCTTCAAGAACTTCAAGATTCTGCAGACCAATTCTGTTGGCGTGGTGGACTCCAGCTATTGCGGCGCAAACGACTGGTGGAAAATGCCGGTCTATGCCACCGAAGACGTGACCATTGAGAAGGGCTCCCGCATTGCCCAGTTCCGCATTATGGAAATCCAGCCTACTCTGGAATTTGAGGAAGGCGAACTCTCCGACAAGGACCGCGGCGGCTTCGGCAGCACTGGCGTGAAATAATAACAGCACAGGCTCAAATAAACTCTGCGATTGGATAAAAAAAGATCTCGTCTTGTGTGACGAGATTTTTTGTGTTTTTTACTTCTTTAAATTTCCGTTTTCGTCCCAGACTTTGCAACTTTCTTTATCAACTTGTAGGTCTGAAATTTTGCATTCAACAGCTTTTCTACCATTATCTCTGTAGATGGCCATCGTGCCGTTTTGTCTAACAACACCTTCGCCGTCGTTCAAAAGGGTACCGTGGTACTCTTCTTTAAGTTTTCCGTCTTCATAATATGAGTATTCATATTCCTTTTCGATGTCCATGTCGTATTCAAAACCATTCTGCAGACGACGTCTTAGTTTTGTGACGCGGCCGCCCACATACCAGAGATCGTAAAATGCATTCAGCTCGTTGCGTAAGGTTTCGTCTTTTTCGCCACCGTAGTTGATATGCACCATATGAAGCTTGGAATCGTCCGTCTTGGATTTCATAAAAATGTCCATAACGTAGCCGTTCACCAGATTGAGCTCCATATTTTCTTCAAGCTGTTTAACGCCGAAATTATCAATGAGTCCTTGAAGAAGAGCTCTTGTGTCGTAGGGAATCTTTTTGAAGATGTTTTCCATGCCCAGGTTTGTTCCGGGAACATTGTACGTTGTGTCAAGACCGACATTCCGTTTTGCGTCACTGATGAATTCGCTGGCAAATGGGGTGCTCTCAAGACGGTTCATCTTATAAAAGAAACTCATGCATCCCGAAAGTGCGCATGACAACAGAACTGTGGCCGCTAGAAAAATTTTTTCATTTGAATCTCCTTTTCATTCCCAAAACACGTAGGTAAAGATAGACTATGTTTATTGAGGCAGTTGGGTTTGGTTGTTTATTTAACAAAAATTATCAAACAAGTTGCGTGCAAAGTTCCTGAAAAATTCGTGTATAAAGGAGGTTCTAAACAAAATATAGGTGTATTGACGAAAGCAATACGTAAAGGTATATTATACATCCCGAATTCTATTTGCAAATGCATAATCCGAGCGGAATCTGAAGGATGCAAAAAAGGCCCCCAGATGGGAGCCAGCTAGGATAACTAAATTGCAA
>NZ_FRAX01000020.1 GCF_900142465.1 Fibrobacter sp. UWH6 | reverse complement strand
ATGGATTTGTATAATTTTGACATGGGCTTTTTCTTCTGTTTTTTTTGGCGATTAAATTTTAGAAAATAGCCCATTTTTTGTTTAATTTAGGCGAATGTCAACAAAAAAGGGTGGCGAAGCCACCCACACATGTTGATGAAGAGCCAAAAAAAAGCGTATATTTATTCCATCAGCTAATGAATATGGTTTATGAGAAACCCTCTATTAAAAAATCAACAAGTCCAATCGGAAACTAGCGGCGTGTCCGTATCCGAAACATCCAACCTTCTCTCCGTCCATAGCATTGCTGGACACCCCGCTGTTTACCGCCATCTGAAGACGGCGGGCAAGGCAGACGCCAAGCAGCAGAAACAGAACGAATTTTAAAACCCGTAGTAACCTCATATAAAACAAGAGCATTCCATGTTGTAATATGGGATGCTTCTTTTTTATAAAAAATTTTTGTACTTTTAAGGGGTGTGGCTTTTTATAGGTTTCTTGCAGAAAGGAGATTTTTTATGATAAATCATCTTTTAAAGTTTTCAATTTCTTCAATGGCATTATTTTCTCTTTGGGGATGCCATTCCACGAATTCGGAGTACATCAACACGGGAATGTGTAGGGGCGAAGAATATGATGTCGATGAACAGGACTGTGTCGCCGGCTCCCTTGTTGATGCCTGTAATGACAAGAATCTTTATTCCATTATCCATTCCAAGGATGTGGCCTATGCCTGCCGAGGAGATAGTTCCTGGACTGAGGCCAGTAAAAACGAGGTCTATTTTGAACGGGGCTGCGACAAGGGTAACGAAAATGCAACTCTTGAATACGGTTACAGCACTATGGTTTGCATTCAGGATACCTCCCATACTTGGAAGTGGGTGGTAGATAGCGAAGTAGAGGCGTCTCGTCTTAAATCGTCGAGTAGTTCAAGTGACAAGAACACGACTGCCAAATCATCGACTTCAAGCAGCAAGCCGAAATCAAGTTCGTCTGCGGAAGTGCATCGTGTCGAAGGTACTGTAAAGTATGATGGATATACATACAAGACTGTAGGTATCGGCACTCAGATGTGGATGGCTGAAAATCTTCGTGCAACAACTGGAATTGATTCTAGCTGGTGCTTTAACGATGAACCTGAAAACTGTGAAACCTATGGCCGTTTGTATACATGGGCAACGGCAATGGGGATTGATGAGAAGTATCAGACGCAATCTGCGCTGAAGGATGGTGTTATTAGTGATACGAGCTACAATCGTGGAATTTGCCCCAAGGGTTGGCATATTCCTTCCGATGCAGAATGGCAAACTTTGTTCGACTTTGTAGATGCCAGCAACGGTGTTGCTACAGCAGGCCAAAGCCTTTGCGATCCTAATGGTGCTTGGAAGGGGTATGACGATTATCCTATGACAGATGACTATGGGTTCTCGGCAATTCCTGGCGGAAAGTATCATTATGCCATTGAGGGCAACAACAATGTTGGTTGGAAGGATTTGGGTGCTAGTATGCATGTTTGGAGTGCGACAGAAAGCGCCGATACCGCATCGACCAATGTCTATACACGTTACATTCAGCCGAAGGAAATTGACCGTAATGATTTCCCCAAGAAGCGTCGTCGCTACGTTCGCTGCGTGAAGGATGAATAAAGTAATTAAATAAATTAGTAAAAAAAAGAGGCGTCTTGATTTTCAAGACGTCTCTTTTTTGTAAAGTGTTTTGGGCGTGACTTAGTCTTCTAGAGGGATGTATTTGAAGGTAACCTTCTTTTTCTGGTTTCCCCAGGCTTCGCCATCTTTGGGAACGTCCCCGGCGGCAACAGGCCTACCTCTATAAGTATACATATAGACGATGGGATCTTTACCTGCGCTAGTTGTGGGGAACGTGACAATATTGAAGTGTCCGCTATTTTCTACAATGAGGACCATCATGTCTAATTGCTTCTTTCTCAGCGAGTTACTTTGATAAACGGCTGCAACGTTGCCGTCGGAATAGGATGTCTTGCTCCCTAATTCGATGTAGTTGCTGCCTGCATTTGCTTTAATTGCTTCAACGACAAGTTTATGAAGTTGAGCTTTGTCGCTGTTTTGGTTTGCTATAGCCCAGGAAATTCTCATGCGCATGACACGTTCGTCGTTGCTTATGGTTTTGTCAAATGCTTGTTGAAAACCATCGTCAAGGGTTGCGTGAACGACTGCGGTATTGACGGCGCTCAATGATTGAATATCAACAGCGATTTTGGCATTTTCGATCTGACCGAAAATCTTTGGCACTCCCACGGCGGCAAGGATTCCCATAACAACTACAACCACCATAATTTCAATTAGAGTAAAACCTTTCTTCATATTGACTCCTTGATTCAATGGAAAAATATGAATTTTCAGGGAAAACTGCAAGGCTATGAGAAAATTCCGTGCATGAACTGATGGCAGGTGTCGTAGACGTCCCTGTCATTTAGCTTTATGAGGCCCATGAAATAGGCCTGGATGCTGGCGTTGATGATGCCCAGGAATGTGTAGGCGTAGCGTTCGTGGCGGCCTTTCATGTTGCCGTGATCCTTGCTTGCGGCAAGGAAAAGTTTGGCCAGCGTGGTCCACTGTTAGTGTTGGTCAGGAAATCTGGAATGTGGTGGTGGAACTTTTGAGATCAGGTGAATTTTTATTTCATAAAGAAAAGACCTCACATGCGAGAGGTCTTTTTAAATGCTTGGATCCTTCGCGCCTACGGCGCTCAGGATGACGATTGCAATTACTTTTCCAGCTTGAAGAATACGGCGCCCAGGGGCGGGACCTGTACGTTCATGCTCTGTGCGCGATTCTGCCAAGGAATCTGTTCGGTCCAGACTTCGCCCATGTTGCCCACGTTGGAGCCGCCATAGATACTAGCGTCGGTGTTGAAGATTTCCTTCCACTTGCCGGCGGTAGGTGCACCCAGGCGGTAGTCGTTGCGGACCACCGGAGTGAAGTTGAATACGCAGAGGATTTCGTTGCCGTGGTCATCCTTACGGACGAAGCTGACGATGGAGTTGTCGGCGTCGTCGCACCAGATCCATTCGAAACCGGTATGGTAATGGTCGATTTCCCAGAACGGTGCGTTTTCCTTATAGACGTGGTTCAAGTCCTTCATCATGGCGAGAATCTTGCCGTGGCTATCCCAGCTGACAAGGTGCCAGTCCAGGGAGCGCTTTTCGCACCATTCACGGAACTGACCGAATTCGTTGCCCATGAAGTTCAGCTTCTTGCCCGGATGTGCGTACTGGAAGGCGTAGGTCAAACGGAGGTTTGCGAACTTCTGCCAGTTGTCGCCAGGCATCTTGCCCAGCATGGAACCCTTGCCGTGTACAACTTCGTCGTGGCTGAATACCTGGATGAAGTTTTCGGAGTAGGCGTACACCATGCTGAAGGTGAGGCTGTTGTGGTGATACTTACGATGGATGGGCTCGTGCTGGATGTAGCTGAGGAAGTCGTTCATCCAACCCATGTTCCACTTGTAGTGGAAGCCCAGGCCGCCCTGTTCTGGCGGACGGGTGATGCTGGGGAAGCTGGTGGATTCTTCGGCAATGAGAATGGCATGGGGAGTCAAGCGGCCCATGATGCTATTCAGGTGCTTCAGGAATTCAAGAGTATCGTAGTTGATGTTTCCGCCGTCCTTGTTGGGAACCCATTCGCCCGGGCCCTTACCGTAGTCAAGGTACAGCATACTTGCAACGGCGTCTACGCGCAGGCCGTCGCAGTGGAATTCCTTGAGCCAGTACATTGCGTTTGCAATGAGGAAGTTCTTGACTTCGTTGCGGCCCAGGTTAAAGATATAGGTGCCCCAGTGGGGGTGTTCGCCCTGGCGGGGGTCAGCGTGTTCATAGCAGGCGGTACCGTCGAAGCGGCCCAGTGCATGAGCGTCCTTGGGGAAGTGGGCGGGGACCCAGTCGATAATCACGCCGATTTCGTTCTGGTGGCAAAGGTCCACGAACTTACGGAACTGGTCGGGAGTACCGTAGCGGCTGGTGGGGGAGTAGTAACCGGTGACCTGGTAACCCCAGGATTCATCCAGCGGGTGTTCTGCCAGGGGCAGGAATTCCACATGAGTATAACCCATTTCCTTCAGGTAAGGAATAAGGGTTTCAGCCAACTCTTCCCAGTTCAGGAAACGATCCGGATCTGCGGGGTCGCGACGCCAGGAACCGGCGTGGACTTCGTAGATGTTCATGGGGCTACCAAAGACCTTGGTAGCGTAATGGGTGTACATGTACAGGTCGTCGCCCCATTCGTAACCATCCAGATGGGTGGTAATGGAAGCGGTTGCCGGACGCACTTCGGAAAGCTTTGCCAGAGGGTCTACCTTCACGTGGATGTTGCCGTCGGCACCATGGATTTCGAAACGGTACAGTTCGCCTTCGCCCAGGTTCGGGATGAAGATTTCCCAAATGCCGGATCCGCCAAGCATGCGCATCTGGTGGCGGCGGCCATCCCAACTGTTGAAGTTGCCGATGACGGAAACGGCGCGGGCATTGGGAGCCCACACTGCAAAATGGATGCCCTTGAAGCCCTGATGTTCAACAATATTGGCACCCAGCTTACGATACAGTTCGTAATGGGTTCCGCTGGCAATCAGGTGGCGGTCAAAGTCAGACAGCACAGGGAGGAATGCGTAAGGGTCGGTAAGGGTATATTCAATACCGTCGCCCTGACGGATAATCAGGTTGTAGAAGAACGGTTCGTAATCCTTGTCGAGGACTGCTTCGAAGAAACCGGTATCGCCCAGCTTTACAAAATCAAACTCGAACTCGCCGTCGCAGGATTCGCCACGGATGTAGCTGGCCTGGGGCTGGTAAGTGCGGATAACAGTCTTAACACCCTTATCGGTATTCAGCGGATGGATACCGAGGATCGAGAACGGATCCTTGGTACCGAAATTCCAAATAGCCTGCATATCATCGGAAGTGAGGCTAGTAAACTGATTCCAATCCATACAAATACTCCATATTTTTAGGAGAAATATAACTTAAACTTTCTTTACAATGAGATTACGGTTTAAATATTTTGAAAAATATTTGCCCTATCACGTTAAACCTATGGATTCGCTTGGAAAATCCGTCTTCGCCTCTTTAATTACTACATTTGGACGCATGTATAAGCGAGTCCTTACGATCCAGGATATTTCCTGCTTTGGCCAGTGTTCCTCTACGGTGGCCCTGCCTATCGTTTCCGCCTGCGGTATCGAGTGTGCCGTGCTTCCGTCGGCCGTACTTAGCACCCATACAGGACGTTTCAAGGGGTACACCTTCAGGGACCTGACCGACGATTTACTGCCCATTCGAGATCACTGGGTGAAGGAAGGCATTAAGTTTGACGCTTTTTATACAGGCTACCTGGGAAGCGTACGCCAGGTAGATATCGTCCGTGAAATCATGGAGACCACCGGCAGCCAGGGCGCTCTCCGCATTGTAGACCCGGTTCTCGCCGACGCAGGCAAGCTTTATGCCGGTTTCGACATGAACTTCGTTGAAGCCATGAAGCGCCTTTGCGCCGAAGCGGACGTACTGCTCCCTAACATTTCAGAGGCAAGCTACCTGACCGGCATGGAATATACCGAAGAGTATGACCGCCCCTACATTACGGAACTATGCAAGCGCCTCTGCGACCTGGGTACAAAGAGCGTCATCATGACCGGCATCGGCTTCAGGGAAGGCTACACCGGTATTGCCGTTTACGAAAACGGTGAGCTGAACCATTACGAGCACAAAAAAGTCTCAATGTGGTGCCATGGAACCGGCGACATCTATGCCTCGGCCTTTACCGGAGCCAAGATGCGAGGCAAGAGCACCATGGAAGCCGTAAAAATTGCGGCAGACTTTACCCTAAAAGCCATAGAAAATACGGTTGACGACGCAGAAAATCACTGGTATGGTGTTAAATTTGAATTAGCGATACCCACCCTGGTAAAATCATTCGAATAGCAGTCGAGGAAAAGATGGCCGAAGAAAATAGCAACTGGGAACCTCTGGTTCATACTGAAACTTTCAAGGTCACTCCCGAGATGATCGACGACAACCATCATTTTAACAATGTATGGTCTGTCCAGTGGATCCAGGACATTTCGAAGAATCACTCCGAGCAATGCGGCGGCACAGCCCTCATGCGCGAAATGAACTGCGGCTGGATGATTCGCGTACAGCATATCGAATACAGGAACCAGGCCTTCCTTGGCGACGAAATCAAGGGAACCACCTGGGTTGATTCTTTTACAACGGTAGTTAGCAAACGAAAGTGTCGCTTTGAACGAATCAGCGACGGTAAGATTATTTTTGAATCTGAGACCCAATGGGTGTTGGTGGACTTGAACCGCGGACGCCCCAAGGCAATCTCACCAGAAATGGTGGCACATTACGGGACCTTGAAATAGTATGGCAAATATTATCGAGTACAAGGGCAAGAAGCCCGTCATTGGAGAGCGCGTATTCCTGGCAGAAGGAGCGCGTCTAATTGGTGATGTGGAAATCGGGGATGATTCCTCTGTATTTTACAACTCCGTCATACGAGCCGACCTGGCCGAGATCCGAATTGGCAAGCGAACCAACATCCAGGATAACGTGACCATCCACCTTTCTACAGATGTGGGCGTTCATGTCGGCAACAATGTAACCGTGGGCCACAATGCGGTTCTCCACGCCTGCACCATCGAAGACAATGTGCTGGTGGGAATGGGAGCCATCGTGATGGATGGTTCTCGCATCCGCAAGAATTCCGTGGTGGCCGCCGGGTCCCTGGTCCCTCAAAACAAGGAATATCCCGAGGGAAGTCTTATTGTCGGATCCCCCGCGCGAGTGGCCCGCCAACTAACCGATGACGAAATTCGTAAATTTAACGAAGGCGTAGAACATTACATCGAAATCAAGGAAGCACTCCGTCAAGACCAGTATTAATTCTGAGGATTTTTAGTGTACAAGTTTGTTTTTCTTATAAACCCAATTAGCGGCGGTGGCCAGGGCAAGGAAATCTATAAGTTCCTGCCCGAAATCATGGCATCCATGAATTACAAGGATGACCAGTGGAAGGCTGAATTCACCGTTCACGAGGGTATGGAAAAGCAGATTACAGATGCTCTTGAAAATACAGAGACCTTGATTGCCGTAGGCGGTGACGGAACCGTTTCTTCGGTGCTGTCTGTGCTGGTGTCTTCGGAATATGCAAAAACCGTAAAAATCGGTTTGATTCCCCTGGGAACCGGAAACGACCTTGCCCGAGTTCTGAACCTTTACAAGCCGTACGTCGATAAAGGTTTGCTGTTCCTGGTCCGCCGTCTTCTCCAATCCAAGGCTCGCCCTTTCGACATCTGGAAGGTGAACGGGAAGATTGCCTTCGCCAACTATTTTTCGGGCGGCATCGACGCACGAATCGCCCACGACTTTAACAGAGACCGCTCCCAGGGCGCATTCAATTCCAATTCCGTTATCGCCAACAGAATTCATTACGTAGACCGTTTCTTTGCCGACAGGAACTACACTCTAAAACAGGGAAAAATCAGTTTTATAGACGCCGAAAACGTCGAACATTCTCAGGATGTTTCAGGGCATCGGACAGTCATCGTAGGAAACATTCCCAGTTTTGCAGGCGGGTCCCAACCGTTCTACAAGTCGGACATGGCTGACGGCCTATTAGAAGTCGTCTGCGTGCCGAACATGTTCATGTTCCTCGCAGCAATCGCCATTGGGTCCGTCCCGCTTTTAGGAAATTTCGTCAAGAAGTTTTTCCTCGTTTCAAAGAAAGCGAAGTCTCTGACACTTGATTTTGCGGAAGATGAATTTTTACAGCTGGACGGAGAAGATCTAACCGGTAAATTGGGAAATCAGGTAAAGATCGATTACGCCTGCAAAGTCAAAATTCTCTCACTGGGGTCCTAATGAAACCCGTGATTGTAGAAGGCGTTGAAATCAACGGATTCGCGTCTCTGGAAAAAGCGACTGCAACAGATATCAGTTTCTGGACCGGGAACGTCAAGAGCATTACAGGGGCAAACGGTTTTTCTGCAGACGATTTAAGCAAGTGCGAAGCCGGTGTGCTTTATGTACCCGCCAATATGCAGCAAGCCGCCTCCCAGGACAGCACCGCGGCCGACCTCCGCAAAATTTTTCCAAAGGTTCGCAGCCTGGTTCCGGTGGAAAATCCTTACCACTCCATGGTCTGCTTTTTAGAAAAATACGGTTCCGCTTTAGTGGCTGGAACATCAGGTGATGCAGCCGCTCATATTGCCCCTTCCGCAGAAATCGGTCCAGGCTGTGTAATTATGCCGGGGGCCGTCATAGGTCCTGGCTGTAAGCTAGAAGCCAACGTTGTCGTTTACCCCAATGTGGTCATAGGGGAGGGTTGCATCTTTCAGGCCGGAGTAGTAATCGGTAGCCGCGGTTTCGGTTTCTACGAATATCAGGGCAAGCGCCGTATGGTACCGCACCTGGCAGGAGTCCACATCGGAAACAATTGCAGCTTCGGCGCAAACACCGTAGTGGCCGCAGGCTTTATTTCGCCCACCACCATCGGCAACGATTGTCACTTTGATGCCATGGTTCAAATCGGGCACAACTGCGTTCTAGGTAACAATATCTTTATGGCCGCCCAAACAGCATTAGGCGGCACCACCATCGTAGAAGATGACGTGAACATTGCCGGTGGTGCAAAAGCGGCAGGTCATCTTACCATTGGCCGCGGAGCTATTATCACCGCGAAAGCCGGCGTTACCAAGAGCGTTCCCGCAGGTCGCACCGTGGCAGGATTCCCCGCCATCGATGCAGACATCTGGCGCAGGCAAATGGTGGAGCTTCGCCTCATGGCCAAGAAAAACTTGAAGAAGTAGATGTTCTTTTTCTACCTTTCTACTTGATGAACGCTAATCCCTTTGAATTGAAGAAGACGTCCAAGAAATCCAAGGCCCGCCTTGGGGTGATTCACACCGCCCACGGCGACGTGACAACGCCCATCTTTATGCCGGTAGGCACCAACGCCACCGTCAAGGGGATTACCTCCCGCGACATCAAGGAGATGGAAGCGGAAATCATTCTGGCCAACACATACCACCTTTACCTGCGTCCGGGCACAAAGACCGTGGCAGAGGCTGGTGGCGTCCAGAAGTTCATGGGTTTTGACGGTCCCATGCTTACGGACAGCGGTGGATTCCAGGTTTGGAGTCTCAAGCAGTTCCGCAAGATTACCGAAGAAGGCGTCCGCTTCAAGAGTTTGCAAGACGGTTCCATGCATATGTTCACGCCCGCAAGCGTCATGCAGGCCCAGCGGGAAATCGGTGCGGATATCATCATGGCCTTTGACGAATGCACGCCGTACCCCAGCACGGTGGATGAAGCCGACGAATCCTTGCGACTGACCCTCAAGTGGACTCGCGAGGCCAAGGAATGGCTGGAGGCGAATCCGCCTATCCACGGTTATCCGCAGTACTTTTTCGGCATTGTCCAAGGCGGCATGCACAAGGATCTGCGACTGAAGTCTATCGAGGCGCTTAAGGAAGTGGGTCCCGACGGTTATGCCATGGGCGGCCTCTCTGTAGGCGAACCAGTGGAAACCATGTACGAGATTGCGGACTTCTGCACCGACCATTTGCCCGAAGACCGCGCCCGTTATGTCATGGGTGTAGGCACTCCCTGGAATCTTCTGGAATTGATCAAGCGCGGGGTAGATATGTGCGACTGCATTCTGCCCGCCAAAAACGCCCAGGATGGTCTGGTTTACACCAGCCAGGGCGTTCTCCGCTACAAGAACCAGAAGTTCGCCCACGACTTTAAAACACCCCTGGACCCCAACTGCGATTGCTATTGCTGCCGCAACTACAGCCGCGGCTACATGCGTCATCTGCATAAAGCAAAAGAGCCCCTGGGGTGGACTCTTTCGGTGATTCATAATCTGCATTTCTACATTCACCTGATGCAGCAGGCCAAGGCCCACATCGCCGACGACACCTTCGAGGAATGGGCCGACGAACAGGTGAAAATCCTGCAAACCAATCTTTAGTTTGACAGCTTTACCGCAGAGCGTTAACGCTTGATGTCTACGCCGCCGAAGAGGCATTCGGCATGAACATGCAAGGTCTTGCTTGAATCTGTGACGGTAGCAGGTTTATCATTCTTTACGCCGCCGCAAATGCAGGAAGAGTAAATCTTTACTTGAATGTCTTGGGGAACGAAAATTTCTGCACCACCCATAAAGGCGTCAATCTTAATTTCAGATTCGTCTGCAAAGTTTGCATTGCGAAGGTCAAGGGACACTCCTCCCAGGAATGCATTAATCTTTGCTCCAGAAAAATCTTCACCCTTCAAGTTGTACTTATGACCAGAAAGAGTTGCTTCAATCTTCATGAAGCCTTTTTCGTCCATGGCGTCTGAAGAATCCTTAACGCGCATGTGGTCGCAATGCTTATGGCGGGCCTTATGGAAAATGATGCCAATGCCGATAAGGATTACAGCAATGGGCCAAATATAGGGTTTCCATTCCATGTTAAAGAACCAGTCAAAAGATTCAATTCCCATGGCTCGCAATAACATCATTACGCCAATAGCTAGAACCAACAATCCAAAAAATACTCGTTTCATTTTTTCTCCTGAGAGGATGTTTCTTTTTACTGTTGAAACACCTGACCAAAGAAAAAATGCCACCTCATTTTAGATTTTTTTCAATCCGCAAAGATTGCTTTTTGCATCGGCATTGTTGCCGTGAATCATCTGGACCGTTTCACAGCGGTCCATTTCAGCACATTGGCCACAATGTTCCAAGCCCTTTTCGGTACAGCATTTTCGGATGGGGCAGAGGTGACTACAGAAATAGAACTTGACACCATTGCCGCGGCATCCAGCGCAGTTGATTGTTTCCGGCGTGATTTCCGGAGCGTTGTTCATCTCGGCCCACTTCTTTGCGGTCTGGGCGCGAAGTTCATTGTCGTTGTTTTTGGTGGCGATATAGGCGTCACAAGTTTCGCAGTTTAAACCGCAAATTGCAATCATTTTGGAACAGTTGCACATAAAGAATCCTTATTTCTTCCAGCGCTTCAGCATGGGGAAGTAATTCATCATCATCTGCTTGTATTCTTCCTTGGTCATGGGCTTGGGCATGTGCTTGTTCACTTCGTCCACAAACTGGGCGCAATGTTCTACCATTTCTTCCATGGTGCAATTCTGAAGGAATGCGCCATCCTTGTAGCAGTAAACGCAGTAGTCTTCGTTCATGCTGCCATCAGCGTTGGAACCCATCACTTCTGCAGTGAGAGGCATGCCGCAGCTCTGACAAAATTTCTGATTCTGATCCATTGTAATTCTCCTTTTAAACACTTATTAAACGGAAATTCGTTACTTCCTCTTTTTCTTCGGTGTTGGTATGACTTCCACCAGTTTTTGAACTACATCTCGAACATGGGACTGCTGTTCCATTTCCAGGATGTAATGTTCCCTGGCTCCCTCATAAGGGACTCCGCATTCCGCTTCTTCCATAAGGTCTGTAATTTCCGGCAATTTTTTCACGTAGGCCATGTCATCGCATGCAAGAACCACAGGCTTTTCGTCTACATAAATCATCCAGTCGCCGAACATTTTCTTTGCACGAACATCGCCAACATCACTTAAGACATCTTGAATGAAATCGATAAATTCATTGCTGCAGGACATAATTACTGCTTCCCGTAAGTATCGCCAAAGTGCTTTAAATGAGCCTTGATTTTCTTTACGATTTCTTTTTCCTTGGACGGGTCGCGGTCGTATGACTGGATCATCAAGGAAACTGGAGCGATAAATTCCAAAGCCATAATGTTAGCGTCACCTTCCACAAGCAGCCCTGTCTTCATCAGTGCCGTAAACAGCTTTGAGAATCTCTGGTGCAATCCTTCATAGCTGTGGAAGTTTGCAAGTTCTGCAATTCTTGAATTTCGAAATTGCTCAATAGTCAGAAACCTTCTCATTTTCTGGACGGTCTCATCGTGCATAGTAAAGTTGATCCTTGCGAATGTGGAATGGATCAATTCTTCTATGGAGCGGGGGAGATCATCTGTTCTATGATCATGGTGTGCCAAATGACCGGAGTCTTCAAACTTTGTCGTGTAATAGCCACTCACCTTTGTAATGAGGGCGTCTAAAATTTCGGCCTTGCCCTTGAAATGCTTATACAACGAAGGACCTTTAATCCCTATGGCGGCAGCAATCATATCCACCGACGTACCTTCAAAACCCTTCTCTGCAAATAAATCCAGAGACGTGGCAAGAATCTTTTCCTTCGTAGAAAGCGTTTCACTCATGAATGTTCAAACTCCATTGAAGATTTTTACCGAAAGATATATAAAAAAAACAGTAAATAAACATTCTATCCTCCTTTTGACTAACGAACGTTAGCTAAAATCTAACTAACGTTCGTTAGCCACACAAGGGATATGTCCGAAAAAAGGTGTTTTTTGAATTCTTCGTGCTATTGCGGCAAAAAAATGTCCTTCAAAAGTTGACATCTGGAAAATGTGTAGTATCTTTTAAATACATATGGCAATGAACCATCACCTATTTACCGGTCAATGCGAATCCGTGGGTGAAACCCACGTCACGAACACTCTCTCGGCAAAGGCGAAAGCGATGCCAACCCATGCAGGGAATGGTCCCGTCAAGCGGCACCTCGTTCCCAGGCGAAAGCATGTAGCATCAGCGTCTGTAGCAAAGTCTAAGGACGCCGCAGAAGAAAAGTAGATCGTAAAACGATTCGTTTTTGACGCCTCCCACGAGGCAACAAAAAGCCCGCGAATTCAGCTGAACTCGCGAGCGGTTTTATTGCGTTTTCTAAATGTACCTTATTGACGGATTCTTTGAGTATGAACTTGTCCGTTATTCAAGAATTCCCTGCGGAGGTACATACCAGGCTGCCTGGGCTTTCCGGGCAGCAGTTTTCCGTTCATGTTGAAATATTGGACACGAACAGGAACTGCGGAGAACTCTACGTTCCAGCGGCCAATACTTTCCGTTGTATCGGCGAGCGTTGTGTCAGGTTCCTCCGGTTCCACATAGGGGTGTTCCGGATCGTTTACCACCACCTTGATTTTCTCGTAGCTCTTGCAGCCCGTTTCATTGGTATATTCCACGGTGTAAATGCCGCTGTTCTGCCACTGCAAATCATTCAGGGCGACTTCGCGGGTGGTTGCACCAAATTCCGCAGGACCGCTCCAACTCCAAATCTTCCCGTCCCAAGGATGGGGGCCAAAGGTAATGCTGCTACCCGGTTCTACCAAAAGGTCTGTAGTCTCTGTCCAACTATCCCCAACCTTTACATAAGGCACAATCTTTGTTCCAGAACAAGGCTTCACAGCCACCTGGCCGTCATCCAACTTGGCAACAGTTTCAGGAATATCAAACACCTTGGGCTCGAAATCCGCAGTGGGGAAGGCCTTCATCAGGGCAGCCGTTTCTTTGGCGGTAATGGGCAGCACGGTGCCGTGGCGTGGAGTGAATGCCCCCGCCATCTTGGTGTCTTGCACAAAGGTAAAGTTGGTCAGGTCCGGGCTGCTGGTAAACTGGTAATGACCGTTCATGTAGCAGTCGTACATGAGAATCCAGGAATCCTGATTGATCAGCTTAAAGACGCCTGCGCCTTCCACCGCTTCCTTGGTCTGCTGCAGAGTGCCGCTGGGCTTGCTCCACTGGGAGCCTTCCTTGCCGGCAGGCGCTGTCAAAGTCTTGGCTGTAGTCTTGCAAATGCCGCCGTCGCCCTCGTTCTTGAAGAAGGCATGGTAAAGTCCGTCGTTATCGTTGTAGACGATGTCCATATCGATGGTGGCGGAACCGCGGTCAAAGAAATAGGTGGGCTTGCCCAGCACATCGGTAAAGTCGTCGTTGGCGTACAGGTAATAAACCTTGTCGTAGGGAATGGTCCCGTCGTTGGTCAGCAAGGAGAAGTAAATCATCAGGCGACCCTTGCTGCCGTCGGCATTTTGATAATCCTTGTCCCAGATAGTTTCGGGAGCCCACACGCGAGTCACGTTGGCAAAATTAGTACCCTTGTACTTGTCCGGGAAATGAACCGTACTGTGAGTCCAGCTGACCAGATCCTTGGAGCGCATCAGCACCATGCCGCGATTACTTGCCCAACCTTCGGCACTCTTCATGTCGGTATTTACCATGTAGAAATAGCCGTCGGGTGCGCGCAAAATATGGGGATCACGAAGTCCCTTCTTCAGGGCGACCGTATCGGCGGCCACCACTCGCTTGCCACCATTCATGGCAGCAAAATTGTAACCGTCGTTACTGATGGCGTAATAGATATTCTCGTTGTCGTTGGCCGGGAAATAAATGAAAAGATAGTTGGAATAGGGTTCGTAACCGTGAATGGAAACGTCGAACTTCTTGGTTTCGAACTGGGTTCCGTCGGTGATGTTCACGGACAGCTGCACCGTCTTATTCTGGTTGACGAGGCGGGCTGCAATGGTTCCGTCGTTCTTCAAAAAGGTGGTATCGCTGGAGGTCCAGTAAAAACGCATGTTCTCGCAGCCAGAAATCCCCGAACCGTTGGCCGGCAACTTCAAATCCTTATAAAGATTGGTCAGAACACCGTCAATTTTCAAATTGGACGCACAATCCGAGACGCTGGCAGCGCTAGCAACTCCAAAAACCGAGGCACACACGCCAAAACCAATCAAAAACCTCTTAAAATTCATAAAAACCCAACCTATCTGCGCGGCAAATGCCTTGCTTAGTGGGAATATATGTTTTATAAGGCGCTCTAGTAAACCAAAAGAACATTTTGATAGGATAATTTGTCCATGGGGGAGGCATATTTTTTATCCGTTTTAGAAGAAAATAATAGATTTTTATGTTCATGAGATTGGGTAAAAAGTTTATTGGGGCGGCTGTGTTTACGGCTCTCGCTTTTGGCGGGGCAAACGCACAGACCAAGGTTGTGGTGGATCCTGGCAAAAAGTACCAGCATTTCGAAGGCTGGGGCACCAGTCTTTGCTGGTGGGCGGAACTGGCCGGCGGCTGGAGCGAAGCCAATTACACCAAACTTTTGGGAGCCATTGCAGACCCGGATTCGGGCCTGGGCTATAACATTTTCCGTTACAATATCGGCGGGGGAGACCAGCCGGGACATAATCACCTGACCAAGGGCGACGGGGGAGCCGCAATTCCCGGGTACAAGCCCACTGAAAAAGGCGATTTCGACTGGACCGCAGACCCCACCCAACGAAACATCCTTTTCGGCCTAGCCAAGAAGGTAAAGAATCCCATTTTCGAAGCTTTCTCCAATTCCCCTCCCTGGTGGATGACCAACAGCGGCTGCGTTTCTGGTGGCGTCAACGGCGCAGACAACCTGAAGTCCGACTACTTTGACGATTTCGCCGACTACCTTTCCGAAGTGGCAAAGCATTTCAAGGAAGAATGGGGCATCACCTTCCGCACTGTGGAACCTTTCAACGAACCTAGTGCTGGCTGGTGGAAGGCCAACGGCGACCAGGAAGGCTGTGGCTTCAAGAACAAACAGTCCGAAATGATTGTGGAACTGGGGAAGGCCCTCAAGAAAAAGGGACTCTTCCCGGAAACTTCCGTCAGTGCCGCCGACGAATCCAACATCGGTGACGCCTTGGCCCGCTTCAACAGCTATAGCGACGAAGCAAAATCCTATATGTTCCAGGTGAACACTCACAGCTATTCCGGCTACGATTCCCGCGGCAAGCTGTATAACGCCGCCTTTGCCAACGACAAGCGTATTTGGCAGTCTGAATCCGGCCCACTCCATCGTAGCGGCGACTTGGATATTACCCTCTGGATGGCGGACGTGATTCTCCACGACTTGCGAGACATGCACGCCAGCGCTTGGGTGGATTGGCAGCTTTCTGACCCGGCGGAGAACTGGCGCACCATTACAGCAAATCACAAGAGCCAGACTTTTAGCTATGCACCCCGTTATTACATGCACGCCGCCTTTAGCCGCGCCATTCGCCCAGGCTCCCGCTTTATCGATAGCGACAACAGCAACACCCTGGCAGCTATCCGCGAAGACGGTTCCTTGGTGCTGGTGGTATTGAATACTGGCAGCACCGATGCGAAATACACCTTTGATTTGAGCAAGTTTGACGCCGTAGGAACCAAGGCAAAAGTCAATCGCTTTACCTTGCCTGCCGCATTGAAGGCAGATGCTGACATCGCTATCTCGGGTGGTTCGCTGAATGTTACTGTCGCCGCCCAGTCTCTGGTCACCCTGATCATCGACGATGTCAAGGGCGAAGGAAAATGTGCTGCAGATACCATTATTCCTTACGTCAAGATTCACGATGGCAGCTGGAACGAAACTACAGAAATTACAGTCAATCCCGGTGATTCTCTGGTTATTGGCCCTCATCCTTGGGATGGTGGCCGCTGGACTTGGAGTGGCCCTGATAACTTCTATTACTTGGGTCGCGAAGTCCGCTTCAAGAATTTACAGTGGCAGAACAGCGGTTACTACAAGACCACATTCGTCAATGGCTCCGGTTGCGAAAGCAAGATGACCTTCAAGCTGGTGGTGAACGATCCGGAACACCCGTTTGTGGAACCGGATACAAATGTGGTGGATACAAGTACCGCCGACACCTCCGTTGTCGATACGACTGGTCGCGACACCACGAATTCAATCATCGTTCTGCAAGCTACACCGCAATTCATTCATGTATCGAGAAGCGGGGGAGACCTGCATATCACTGCTCCAGTTCAGCCCATGCAATTGACAATCCATGACCTGCAAGGTGTTCTGCTGACCCGTCGCCAGATTAACGGCCCTGCCACTATACCCTTGGGCAACGCCCCTCGCAAAGGCTATATCATACAACTCCGGAACCAATCCGGCCGCAGCATGTACTTGAAGGTTGTTCGCTAATTTAATTCACACATTTCTATTTTAAATCGTTACTTCTAATTCGTTCAAACGCTGATTCTGGCGGTCCAAACAATACGTTTTGCCCATTTAGACCGCCAATTTTTCAGCTAAAATTTTGAAGGGTGGCGGTCCAAATCAAAAAAAATGAAATATGGACCGCCATTTACTCACTTACAAACCAGAAAAAACATCATTTTACACTTTACAGAAATACTTCAGAAGGGAAAATGGCGGTCTAACCCCTTAAATTTCGTTTTTAGACAGCCAACAAGTTTAAAAAGTGAAAAAAAACGGCGGTCCAAATAGAACTTTCGCACATTTAGACCGCCATCAACATTCTAGCACCATCCCCCCAATACAGGGGGTAGGATGGCATCTTCAATCAAAGTAGTTTTCTTGCCGCCTTCCGGCATTTCATAATCTCGCTATCAGTCAAGCCCTGGCGCATATGGGTGCCGCCTTTCTGCACGGAGCCCACAATCTTGAAACCGCACCAGCCGATCACTTCCTTGATGGCCCGCACCGCGCCAGAGGTCTGCTTAAACAAAACGTTAAAGGGCCACGGGGTAGTACTGGTGCTTACAATAACAGCCTTCTTACCTTTCAATAAAGGTTTGGGGAATCCATGCCCGCTGTCATCCAACATGCCGTAGGCCATTCGGTCAAACAACACCTTCAGCTGCCCCGTCATATTCCCCCAATAGCAAGGAGAGCCCACAATCAGTCCATCGCATTCCTGAATCTTGCATAGAACTTTTTGGGAATCATCTTCTGCCAGAACGCATTTGCGTTCACTGCGGCATTTCATGCAACCGATGCAGGGGCGAACCTGCAACTTGCAGACATCAATAAATTCCACTTCTGCACCGCTGGCGACAAGCATGTCTTCCATGACGCGAAGCATGGAGCTGATGTTACCCTTAGGGCGTGGGCTGGCATTTAAAATCAAAATTTTCATAACAATCCTGCTCACTTACCTCTATTAAACACCAATAGGTAAGAGATGTGTTACTCATAAAAATAAAATCTAACCATAAAAAATCCCCGGGGCTTTTATTGCCTCGGGGACTCTATAACTAGATCCTTCGACTTCGCTCAGGAAGACACCTAAAAGTGTTACTTGAACAGATTCTTCATCTTCTCAAGGAAGCTCTCTTCCTGGGCGGTTTCCTTGTCCTTGCGGAGTTCGGCCAGCTTCTGGTAGAGTTCCTTTTCTTCTTTGGAAAGATCCTTGGGAATTTCAACGCCGATTTCGACGTAGAGGCTTCCGCGGTCTCCACGCTTGTTCAGCGGGTACAGTCCCTGTTCACGGAGACGTAGGATGCTGCCAGCCTGAGTGCCGGCTGCAATCTTGATCTGCACTTCGTCGCCTTCCAGAGTAGGAATGCGCTGGGTACCGCCAAGAACCAGGCGATGTACGGGAACCTTCACTTCACAGTGCAGGTCATCGCCTTCGCGGGTGTAGAAGTCATCGGGCTTTTCCGTCACTACGGCAAGCAAGTCGCCGCAAGCACCGCCACGAGGACCGCAGTTACCTTCGCCACGGAGATTCAGGTACTGGCCTTCAGAAACACCTGCCGGAATCTTGATGGAGATTTCTTCGGTTTCCTGCACACGGCCTTCGCCACGGCAGTTGGAACAAGGCTTTGCAATGACTTCGCCCATACCATTACAAGTGGGGCAGGCACTTTCAGAAATCATCTGGAAGAAACCGCCCGTTGCACGACGTACTCGGCCGGTGCCGTGGCAAGTGCTACATTCAGTAACATTTTCGCCACCCTTGCCGTTACATTCGGTACAGGGAGTATAACGCTTCAGGCGAACCTTCTTGGTGCAACCTTCGAAGATTTCCTTGTAGCTCAGGGCCACCTTGATCTGCAAATCGTTTCCGCGGGGAGGGCCTGCCTTACGGCTACGACCACGGCCACCGCCGCCAAAACCAAAGCCACCGCCAAAGATATCGCCAAACTGGCTGAAGATGTCTTCGAAACTTCCGAAGCCACCGCCGCCAAATCCGCCACCGCCGAAACCGCCACCAGGAGCGTTAAAGCCAAACTGGTCGTAGTTCTTGCGCTTTTCCGGATTAGAGAGCACGTCGTAAGCTTCTGCAGCTTCCTTGAACTTTTCTTCAGCTTCCTTGTCACCCGGGTTCTTATCCGGATGGTACTTAATGGCAAGCTTCTTATAAGCGTGCTTGATTTCGTCAGCACTTGCGTCCTTACCGACGCCTAGAACTTCGTAATAATCTCTTTTATCTGCCATATTGAGCTCGCTCCTTCGGAGCTTTGAGGTTTGAGGTCGCACCTTACGGTGCTTTGAGGCCGGGCTTCGCCCTTTGAGTTGAATCAAGGCGCTACGCGCAAATCACAGATCAGAGTGAACCTCTTTCCTCGAACCTGCAGCCTTTTTATATGCAAAAAGGTGTTCCCGTTCAAAAGACAGGAAAACACCTTTTGAGAGATCCGCTCTCAAGCCTCATACCTCAAAGCGTAGCGCCCTGAAAGCGAGCTTGCGAGCGACCTCGTACCTGTTAATTAGTCAACAACTTCAGCGTCGACAACTTCCGGACCGTCGTTCTTCTTGTCGGACTTCGGCTGTTCAGAAGCACCCGGCTGAGGACCCGGCTGTGCACCGGCAGCGCCAGCAGCCTGAGCCATGGAGCTCATCATGTTCTGGAGCTTGTCCATAGCGGCCTTGATTTCTTCCTTGGTGCCGTTGTCCTTCTTGTCCTTGATTTCCTGGATAGCAGCTTCAATCTGAGCCTTGGTATCGGCCGGCAGCTTGTCGCCAACTTCCTTGAGCTGTGCTTCGACCTGGTAAGCCATCTGTTCAGCCTGGTTCTTGACGTCTACCAGTTCGCGCTGTTCCTTATCCTTGGCAGCGTTGGCTTCGGCGTCCTTCACCATCTTGTTGATTTCGTCTTCGGAGAGGCCACTGGAGGAAGTAATCTTGATGGACTGTTCCTTACCGGTTTCCTTGTCCTTAGCGGAAACGTGTACGATACCGTTGGCGTCGATGTCGAAGGTCACTTCGATCTGAGGAACGCCGCGGGGCTTCTTCGGGAGGTCGGTGAGGTCGAACTTACCGAGGGTACGGTTGTCGCGAGCAAATTCACGTTCACCCTGGAGAACATGGATGGTCACTGCCGGCTGGTTGTCTTCTGCGGTAGAGAACACCTGGCTCTTCTTGGTAGGAATGGTGGTGTTACGGTCGATGAGCTTGGTCATGACGCCACCGAGAGTTTCGATACCCAGAGAAAGCGGGGTCACGTCGAGGAGCAAAACGTCCTTCACAGCGGAGTCGCCGCTAAGAACTGCGCCCTGAACTGCAGCACCGATGGCCACAACTTCGTCGGGGTTCACAGTCTTGTTGGGTTCCTTGCCGAAGTACTTCTTCACAGCTTCCTGGACGGCCGGAATACGGGTAGAACCACCAACCAGGATCACTTCGTCGATTTCAGACAGAGACAGGCCAGAGTCGGCGATAGCCTTGCGGCAGGGTTCCATGGAACGTTCAACAAGGTGAGCGGTCAGCTGATCAAACTTTGCACGGCTGAGGGTAAGGTCCAAGTGCTTCGGGCCAGTAGCGTCAGCAGTGATGAAGGGGAGATTGATGTTGGTAGAAGTGGTTGCAGAAAGGTCGATCTTGGCCTTTTCAGCAGCGTCCTTCAAACGCTGGAGAGCCATCTTGTCCTTCTTCAGGTCGATAGAGGGATTTTCCTTCTTGAATTCGTCGTTGATCCAGTCGATAATGACTTCGTCGAAGTTGTCACCGCCCAGCATGGTGTCACCATTGGTGGACTTCACAGAGAACATACCGTCGTCGATTTCCAAAATGGAGATATCGAAGGTACCACCACCGAGGTCATACACGGCAACCTTTTCGCTCTTCTTGGAGTCGAGGCCGTAGGCGAGAGCAGCAGCGGTCGGTTCGTTCACGATACGGAGAACTTCGAGGCCAGCAATCTTACCAGCGTCCTTGGTAGCCTGGCGCTGAGCGTCGTTGAAGTATGCCGGAACGGTGATCACAGCCTGGGAAACGGTTTCGCCCAGGTAGTCTTCAGCAATCTTCTTCATGGTCTGAAGAACTGCAGCAGAAATTTCGGGAGGAGCGAACTGCTTGTCGTCGATCTGCACGCGAATGGGATCGGAACCGGAACCGACGAGCTTGTAGGGCATGTTCTTTTCCACAGCGGAGCATTCGCCAGCAGAGCGGCCCATGAAGCGCTTGATGGAGTAAATGGTCTTTTCGGGGTTGGTGATTGCCTGACGCTTAGCAACGTGGCCAACGAGACGTTCGCCAGTCTTGCCGAATGCGACGATAGACGGGGTAGTGCGGAAACCTTCTGCGTTTGCGATCACTACGGGCTTGCCACCTTCCATAACGGAAACGCAGCTGTTGGTTGTACCAAGGTCGATACCAATAATCTTGCTCATTTTTGAGTCTCCTATTTAAATCTCTTGTGGTTCATTTTGCGAACCAATCTGTTTCGCCGAACTAAATGCAAATTCCGTGCCAAACAGCAAAACGTTTTAATTTGAAACAATTCCTTATTATGCCTTGCCAGATGAAACAATCACCTTGGCGGGCTTCAGGATCTTATTTTTCAGTTTGTAACCCTTCATAAAGACCGTCACCACGTGATTTTCGGGGATTTCTTCGGAAGGCTGCTGCATCAGGGCTTCGTGGCAGTTGGGGTCGAATTCCTGGCCGGTGGGGTCCAGCTGTTCGAGACCTGCGTCGGTGAGAACCTTGGCAAACTGGTCGTGGATCATCTGCATGCCCTTTTCGAAGGTATCCAGGTCCTTGGCCTTGTTTTCGGCGGCGAAGGCGCGTTCGAAGTTATCCAGCACTTCAGAAAGCTTTTCCAGGAGCTTTCCGTTGGCGGTTTCAATGATTTCAAGCTGTTCGCGTGCGCTGCGGCGGCGGAAGTTGTCAAATTCGGCCATCAGACGCAGGTTGCGGTCGTTGGCGGCAGCAAGTTCAGCCTTCAGGGAATCCTCGGCGGAGGGAGCCTGTTCTGCGGCAGGTTCCGCCGTTTCAGAAGCCTGGGCGTCGGCAGGGGAATCCTGGGTTGCGGATGCTTCTTCGGAACTGGCTTCGGCATTGGCCTCGGCTTCCATTTTCATGGCGTCCTGGGCTGCCTTAAGTACATCTTCTTCAAACTTTGCGCGTTCTTCAGCGGAGGGTTCCTGCAAATTTTCGTCGGCCATATTAATTCCTTGTGTTTAAATTTCGCCCTTTATTTTGCAAAAACCGTGCCAACCCCAACGCAACACCAAGTGTTTCTATTTGAAACAATGACGAAATCAAGCTAGGAATGGGATTTTTTATAAAAAAATGAAGAATTTTGCAAACAACTGTTTGCAAAGTGAACGTCCAACCCCCAAAAACGCCCTCAAAAGACGTCAACCTTGCTAAATTCATGCCGCCGGAAAATCCGGCACATTACAATCAAACATGATAGTAGTGTTTTCAGTAAAAAAAGTCCCACCGGGGAAGTGCGCAGCCCCAGTGGGATAAATAACGGAAAGGTTAAATTATCGTTCCAAGTTGATTCTTAAAGCCCGTCCCGAGGCGTATCGGACTATGTAAACTCCATTATTGAATCCGGCGTTTCTCAGTTCCGTCTTAAAATCAACAACCAGGGATGCATCGTTCAGCTTGAACTTTCCAAGCTGATGTCCCATCAGGTCAAAGACCTTGAATTCATGCAATCCCCTCTTTGCCAGTCTAGGGGATTCCATCAAAAAGTCTGTATGGAGTTCCGCAGTGCCAAAAGCAATCTTGTCAAGATTGACATAGTCGGTCGTCATTAGAACCTTGAGCACATGCTCGCCCTTGGCCAGTTCCTTGGTAGTCTTGCCCTTGAATGTGGTGTACACGTCGAAATCTCCGGTTCCCACCAGTTCCAGTTCATCGGTGATAGGTTCGTCATCCATGAAGAGCTGGATACCGGCGCGCTCCATGCCGGTCGCGTAGGAAATCTCGTAGGGGAGGGCTTCGTCAACTTCCACATTCACGGTGTATTCCAGCCATTCGCCCTTCTGGGTGTAACCGATGGCATAACCATCGCCATTTTCGCTCTTGATGGCAACCACGTCAACCCGGTCTTCGCGGTACTTTCCACCCTTGTTTTCTGTATCCATGTCGTAGTAGGCCTTGCCGGCGCCGCCCACATCGTAGTTTTCGAATTCGATGATGTTCTTCTTGCCTTCGACCGTAGCCCCGATAACCGGCAATTCGCACTCGGCTTCGGGATCCTTCAGCAAAGCTTCGCAGAATGGGCCCTGGGGAACCGCAGCCTTGCTGTCTTCAAATTCCCAGTAATCAGCCTCGAAATCTCCAGCGAACATGAAGAATACGTCATGCTTGCCAACAGCTCCTTCGGCAGGCACAGTCACAAGGCCGTCCTTGGAAAATTCAGCCTTGGCAACCACGGGGCCATCCACCTTGTCCAGGCGAACCGTAACGGAGGACGCCTTCTTTACCGTCAAGACAGAGGCTGAGAAAGATTCTGCACCGGCGTCACCGAATTCCACGCCGCTGATCTTGGTGTACTTGCCGTCGGTAAGATTGGTGAGAACCGTATTGCCGGCGGCACCGCTCTTGCGGACCTTCACTTCTTCGCCCCAGGACATGGTTTCGGCCTCTACACGCTTATAGGGATTGAAATCTTCCAGCTGGGCCACGCCATTATCCGGCCACCAGTCGATCTTCTGGATAGTACCGTCGGCATTATACTTCATTTCGGCAACGCCAACAGAACGGCGTTCCTTATGCTGGAATTTTAGGCCCATTTTGTCGGATTTTTGATGCCAAAGTTGATAATGATGGCCAAAGACGTAGGATTTTCCCTTATAATCAATAATACCCGGATGGTTTCCGTTGCTGCGGGAGGAGTGGGGCATAATGTCGCCCTTGTAAGTCCAGGGACCCGTGGGGGAGTCGCTCATGGCATAACCGATACCTTCGGCACAACAAGTGGAAGCAAAGGCCATGTAATAATGGCTGTCGTGCTTGTAGAACCAAGGGCCTTCCTGGTAATCTTTGACCTTGGGGTGGGTAACAATATTGCCGGAGGTGCTGATCATATCCTTGTTAAGCTTGATCATGTAGAGATCCGGATTGCCCCAGTACATGTAGGCCTGGCCGTCATCGTCAACCCATACGGTGGGATCGATGTCGTTCCAATGCTCGCGCTGCCAAACCAAGGCCTTGTTCAGAGGTTCCTTAAAGGGGCCGTAGGGATTATCTGCCACCAGGACAGAAATTCCGTTGCCGTGAATAGGAACATACATGAACCATTTGTTATTGCGGAACACAACCTGCTCTGCCCAAGCTCCATTGGTCCTGGTACTCCACTTGATGTCGTTCAAGGATGCCACAGCCCCGTGGCTTGTCCAGTTGACCATGTCCGTGGAAGTATGCAGAAGCCAATCGTACATCAAGAACCCGTCGGCATCGTCTTCGTCGTGGGTCGTATACAAATAGACTGTATCGCCATGGACATAGGGAGCCGGGTCCGCCGTGTAGTTAGTCGTGATTATTGGTTGCTGAGCCAACGCCGTCCCAGCCAAAACCAACAGGGAAGAAACCGACAAGAGTTTTCCAAACATCTTTATCTCCAAACATCGTTATCACCACGAGACAAAGATATTTCCTTTACAGGTGTATAAAACTCTCCAGAATGCAATCCCTTTTGCAAAAAATTCAAAAGCCTTGTTTTGTTTTAGATTATTTAGTTTACATAATCCGCATTATAGAACAAATATTTCTAGGTACGGGGGAGGCGGTTATTTGGTTAAAACAGCCTATTTTATTAAAGAAATCATTCTAAATTCATTTTAAAATATAGGTGGTTCTTATGTCCCAGACCAGTGAAAAATATCGTGTTGAATGGCTTGCAGCCGACCAGTCCCGTGATGCCGGGCTCGTGGAGCCTGCAGACGTGATTGCGTTCAAGGATATTCCGTACGGGAAATTCGGGGACTGGAATCTGCTGGATCTATACATTCCCAAGGATGCCGCGCAGAAGCTACCGGTAATCATCAGCGTTCATGGCGGAGCCTTCGTGTACGGCCAGAAGGAATCCTATAAGTACTACCTGATGAGCCTTGCCCAGCGCGGATTTGCCTGCGTGAATTTCAACTACAGGCTTGCTCCCGAATACAAGTTCCCGGCAGCCCTGGAAGATACAGACGCCGTGTTGCACTGGGTCCTGGAAAATGCCGACAAGTACAATCTGGATACCGAGAACATCTTTATGGTGGGAGATTCCGCCGGAGCAAACTACGCGGCACTTTATTCAATTTATTGCGTGAATCCGGAATACGCCAAGAAAGTCCAGGACGCTTCCAAGGAATGGTTCGGGAAGCCAGCGGCAATCAACCCACCAGCAGGTTTTGTTCCGCGGGCTGTTGCCTTGAACTGCGGCGTATACGACTTGACGGAAGACCGCGACAATCACGCCGACATCATGCTGGACCTATTCGGTGAACATCTGGAAGAATGTTGCGAATACATGAACGTGATGGACTATCTGACAGTCAATTTTCCGCCAGCCTTCGTAATGACGGGCGAGTACGACTTCCTGAAATTGCAGAACCACCAAATGGACAAGGCTCTTTCAAGGCTGAACCTCCCCCACGTCTTTAAGTCCTACGGTAACGCCGAAACTAAGGAAATCTCCCACGTTTTTCACGTGAACATGAAACTCCCCCTCGCCCATTTATGCAATGACGAGGAGTGCGAATTCTTTAAAGAAAATACTATCTTCGCATCTACTTCACGTGGACTTTCTGCAGGAGGTTTCCCTGGCGGATGAGGTAGATGCCGGGAGTTTTGATTTTTTCCAATTGCATTTTTCCCAGGTAGCGGCCTTGCAAGTCGAATACGGTTGCTTCGCCAGAGATCACCTTGAATGTTGCGACGTTCGTGTTGATGGAAGTCGTGCCGTCGGAGCTGCTGGATTCCGCGACGGAATTACTAGATGCAACAGAACTGCTGGACTTGATTATTCCGAATTCATAAGCGCCCAGGTCCGGAGCCTCCCCTACAAAAGACTGGCCAATGTTTTCGCCCTTGTCGATGGCGCGGCTCCCCTCCTTCAATTTCAAGAAGTCCAAATCGGGAACACTACCATCAGGATTTCGCGGGCCCAAAATTCCAGGAATCTTGGAAAGGTCCTCGCCCGTTACCGTCAAGCTGGGATCGTCGAGACTCATGAAGTCATCTTCTGTCAAATCCAGTTTCAAGTTCCAGGTGTTGTTTTCGCCAGTAGGACAATCCACATACACATCGTGAGTTGCATCCTTCATCCAGCAAGATCCAATCTGGGAATTCTTATTCGGGATGGCAATGTTGTTCTTCAGCACGTGGGCGTTGTCGCCAAACAAGGGCATCACATCTGCCGTGCGATTCAAATCCGCATCATAAGTAGTGGAGGCCATGCCGAATGAGCGGTCTCCATTTTTATAAGCGGTGTTGTTGATCCAAGTGCTGCCAGCATTGGTATAATTGGAATAAAAACCGTTAGCTACGTTATTCCAGGCCACACAATTCCTGATGATATGATGGCCGGCACCTGTACGACTGTAACCCATCTTGAATCCGTGACCATTTACTCCCGGAGGCGTTGCGGTTCCATACTTGATATAACCATTGCCCATGGCATAACTGTTTTCTACAATGACAGGGAATTCCTGCGCAAGAACGTCATAGCCGTCGTCGCTGTTCCACCAGGAACGGCATCCCACAAATCTTGTAGTATCGCCATCGTACTGATAATGTACGCCAAAGCCATCGGCATTTTCGCCATCGCCCTGCCAGCCCGTGGGGTCGTAATTGTCGTGGGCGTCGCAGTTCAACACAAGATGGCCACCGCCTCCAGAGGCTCCGTCATGAATGAAAATTCCCGGGCCCGCATTATGATGGCTGTCGATTTGTTCAAGAATGATATGCTTACTGGCGTAAAGGAAAATTCCGGAATTGGAATTGCATTTCATGGGAGTGTTGCGGACTTCAAAACCCTTTAGATGCAAGTATTTTGCCGCCACCACAATGGGAGACGTTGTCATGACGCTGTCGATGTTTCCCTTGTTCCTGCAGGCTTGACCGATAGGGAGATTTGTGCCGTCAAAAATCGGGCGCTCCCCAGGGTACGCGAAATAATAAATGCGCTTGTCGTCGCTTTCGCCGCTGGCGGTCAAAAGAATGCCCGCCGTCATCTCGTAGCGCTTGTAGTAAACCGTGTCGTTCAGGTCGTAGACTCCCCCACGAACCCAGACCGTATCGCCCGCCTTCACAACGTCGTTCGCCTTGTTGAGGGAAGCGAAAGGCTTTTCCTTGGAACCGACGGCATTATCGTTTCCGCCAACAGCCACATAATAGGTTGCGCCAAAGGCCTGGGCCGCCAACAGGGCAAACCCTAACGAAAAAAAGAACTTCTTGTCCATAAACACCTCTTGCTTTCATTTATAGTAAATAAATGAAAAATCATCAACGAGGCAATTATGAATGCACTGCGTTCACAATTAGGTAAAGCGATTCATTTTGTCGACGCCAACAAAATGATCAAAATTCAAAGAATATTGACGGGTCGCATTCAAAAACCTTGCCAAGCGCAACAGCCATTTTCTTGGACACCGCTCGACGCCCGTTTTCAAGATCCGAAACATAGTGTGGAGACTTGCCAAGTTTCTCTGCCAGTGCAGCTTGAGACCAGCCGCGCATATCACGACTGGCGAAAATCATTTCACCGGGAGTTGATTCCGTGAAACGTTTTTTAAACAAGTCCGTATCTTCCCAGGAATCAGACTCATCGTCCTTAATTACAACATTTTCTGGCTTATACATATCTTGCAAGAAAACAATGATAGCCTTAGGAATTCGACGAGCTCGAACTTCAATATGGGGCTTTTTCACGACTGCCAACATAATAGACCTCTATCGTTAAAACATTTTCCTGACAAGACCTTTGCTACTCCTTTTTGCGCATTTTTTGTTATTCGAACTTCATACATAAATATACCCTTTTTTGGGGTACATTTCAAGATATTTCCTTATTTTCATATCATCATCCCGGAATTCTTAGTTTACTGCCGCATTTAGGGCAACGTAAATCATATAACCAACGCCTTATCAATAAACTTGTCCAAAGCCTCATGCATATACTTTCGGTCGCTTTGGGCAACAATCAATCCTCGATATCCATTCCACAATGCATCACGACCTTGCCCATCTTTAATACATTCGACTTTTGCCGTTTCATAGCGCCAAAGGAATGCGATACACGGCTCTTCAACGCCTTCAACCTCAACAATACTTATTCCCATAGGCGGAACAATCCCCGCCTGAACAAGGCAAAGGTCTGTTCCAAATTTTTCCTCCAACATTCCGTGAAGATACACGAACTGCAGCGAAAGATATTCTGGCAAGTCATACTGATCTGTAGCTGGTGCAATTTTCATTTTTCCTCCATAACTGACTACTATAGGTTTTGTTTTGCACAAATACTTAGTCCGATTCAATTGTGAACACACTGTGTTCACAATTGGGTAAAACGCATAAAAATACGACCTTATTTCTTTAATCTTTTCAATTGTTTTGCACTTTTCTCTGGTGTGGGCAGGTTTTCGGGCATAACTCCGCCAAGTTCCTTGATTGTTTGACGGACTTTTTGCCCAACGGCAAAGTGCGTTTCGTTCGCGTTCTCCTTGCCCTTGATATTCTCGCGGCGCAGCTTATCATCTGTTTGTGTGATGCGGAAAAGATTTGCGGCAAGTTCTGTTGCGCCCATGTGATCCAGAATCTGTTGACTTTTCTTCAGCCCTTTGCGCTTATGAATATCCTGCATGCTCAAGCCGTTATACAAGCCCTGATATCCGCGATTCTGAAACACAGCATAGTCCACAGGAGTTTCGACTCCGGCAGCCTTTGCTGCGCTAGCCAGGAACTTATTGCGGATAGTAACTTCATCACGAATCGCCAAGCGTTTTTCATCTTCAGACAACTGTTCAATGTTTTCTACAATCTCCTGCTGACGAGTCTTTACCGCAAAGTACGTCTGTCCAAGTGCAATTACCTCTTTACGAGGGTCTCCGTTCATTACGATAAGGTAACATGCATAGCGAGAAAGCTTGACATCGCTGATTTCACGTTCAGATCCGGAGCCAAGGGATACCATTTTGCCAACGTCGGCAAAATGGTCTGTAACTTCAATTCCACTAGCTTCACACGCCACTTTTGCTCTATCAACAGCATCTTCGAAACGACGCCATTGTGTGTATTCCAACGCTGTCTGCAGTTCCCTCGCGTACCAGAATTCGACACCGTTTTCGTCTACATGCTTGATGCTTTCAAAAGTTTGCTGAGAATAAGTTGAGATTTCTTTTTTAGCCATAGAGCCTCCATAAGCCTTCCCTTTCGCAGGGAAAGCGACTTCTAGTTTTACTTGTTTTGAGAGATGTTCCCTACGTTGCGTAGAGATTGGAGGTTCTAGCTTTTGCTGTTGGCGGGGGCATTCCCCGGCGTTACTTGGCGCGGCAAACGATCAAGGCGAAATGCCGCGCGTTCGAGCAGGTCGTGTTCCTGCCTGCTATCCAACAACATCAACCAGATGGTTAATGAACCTCCACCTTGGTGGCCATGCGCACTAAGGAACAAGTTCCTTAGTGCTGTCCGCTGTCGCGAATGCACGTACGGACTTTTGTAAGTCTATGTCGACTGTCACAAGGAGTGATGAATTACATGGATAGATATATGCAAAAGAGTAAAGAATGTCAATATAGTAACCATTTTGCCAACATCGGCAAAATGATTTACTTGCGCATTGCCTCCAGGAGCAGTTTTTCGTCGGGTAGGACTGATTTAAGTTTTTCAGGCATCGCCTTGTAGGTGGCTACACCCATGGGCTGGTTATAATCCTGAAGCAAGTATTCCACAAAGGTTTTGTCGGCATTTTGACAAAGTATTATGCCAATTACAGGATTCTCAGTAGACTTGCGTTCGTCATCATTCAACACCCGCATGTAAGCAGCCAGCTGGCCTAAATAAGATGGCTTAAACTCGCCCGTCTTAAGTTCGACAACGACAAGGCTGCGCAATTCTCGATTGAAAAAGAGCAGGTCCACCCACATGTCGTGTTCAAATTTTTCGATATGAACCTGATGGCCCACATACGTAAAATCCTTGCCGAAGGTCAAAATGAAATTCTTGACATTCTGGACAATGGCTTTTTCAACCACGCGTTCGTCAATATCCTGCGGGTTGCGCTCCCCCAATTCCTCCACATTGATAAAATCCAGGAGGTACTCGTCCTTGAACATCGAAATGGCCTTTTGCGTATGGAGCGTTTTCGGGAGTGTCAACGCGAAATTGTTGGATATCTGCCCCTGGTGATGAAACAGGTCTGCCTTAAGGTATTCCCGCAGGGTGTACTTGTCCCAATGATTCAAAACGGCCTGGTGGATGTAAAACGCTCGTTCCTCTACAGAATCCGTTTTCTCTAAAATCTCCATATGATGTGAAAAACTGAGTGCAAGGAAATCGGAGAAGTTCAAAACTTCCGCCATTGGCGAACGATTTAAGTTTATTAGAGCGTGAATGGGTATAATTGGCGTTTTTATGTCAAATTCAGCCTTTTCCAATTCGCCCGCCATTGGCGGGCGATTTAAAAACTCTTCCCATTTCTCGTAAAATTGACGCATTTTCTTAATGCTTGTCGCTGAAAATCCCCTCAGTCCGGGCATTTCGCGTCTAAGCTGCGCACTGATTGTCTCGATTGCGCCGGTTCCCCAGGTACCTTCCCGTGAATTCGCCGAAACAAACTGACCAATGGCGTAATACAGAGAAAGCATTTGCTGATTGACTGCTCGGGCGGACTCCAGCTGACTCTCAAGAATAGCAGACTTGATCTGCTGAACAATATTATTGTAAATCGGACTGACCTTATCCATCTTGCCCTCCTCGCTAATGACTCCAAGTCAATTTGTGAGACAGCGTTTCACATTTTGGAAAACAGCGCGGCTCACGCCAACAACCTTTTTTACCATAAAAATCTCCTATGTCGTGATTCCGCAGAACCACAACGGCAAAGAACATCATTTCCCCCATGCCGGGAAGATGATCAATAACATGCTTTTGATTATGAAGATGTTCTAGTTTTGTTGTTGGCGGAGGTATTCTCCGGCGTTACCTGGCGCAATTTCACCTTGCGGCGAACTTACGCTCTTGAGCAGGCTGCGTCTCCTGCCAGCTATCCAACAACATCAACCAGATGGTTAATGAACCTTGCCGCGAATGCACGTACGGACTTTTGTAAGTCTATGTCGACTGTCACAAGGATTGATGAATTACAGAATGAAATATATGCAAATGCAAGAGAAATTTCAAGTACTTTGATTGTCAAAAAATAATCCACTTAAAAGATGTCAAAATGACTATATTACTTTACATGAATTTCGATGAACTTCATAAGCTCAGCTTTAGGAACAGGGACGTTTTGTCCACAGCAACTCAATGTGGATGTTTCTATTGCAAACGATTGTTCGCTCCGTCTGAAATCACAAAGTGGACAGATGATGGCGAAGACACTGCGCTTTGCCCCTATTGTTCCATTGACAGCGTGATTCCCGATTTAGATAATACTCTTAACGAGGAATTACTTGAATCGATGAATAGAACATATTTCTAGAGACTATTTTCCCCACGCCGGAAAAATGGTTGTATGAAAAGTTTTTGTGGACGAAAATTTCAACCGCAATTAATTGTGCAATTTTGAATTGCACTAAAATTGGGAAAAATTTGCACTCTAAAAATTATCGTTTAAAATAATCAATCAAGATTTCCTTGATGTGATTGTAACGTCTTGCATAAGAATTAGGGATGCGAAGAAGCTTAAAATAGTGTGATTTGCATATACGTTCTTTTGCAGCATCACATCTTTTTCGGTTTTCATTGGTGCGATGCTCTTCCCCATCTAACTCAATAGCGAGTAAAGGAACTTCTGAACGACCATCTTTTTCATAAAGAACAAAGTCAAAACTGCCTGTAAAGAAAATGCTTTCTCCACAGGTATTCTGTTGAAAAACTTGTGAGACAGGAACTTGTGTTTTTACAGAATAACGTTTATGGGGATCAACAATGCTCAAAGCATGATTTATATTTTCAAAGAAGTCGTCTTCCATCTTTGTGCTATATGTTTTTAATCCCAAAGCTCTTGAATGAGAATGTTTTGGCGTAACTTTGTACTCGCCTTTTGTCTTGACATATTGCACAAGTTCATAAAGATCATCATTATCCTTGTGCAAGCGCTCTATCGTCGGTGTGTTAGAGAAAAGAACCAGTTCTTCCTTAGCTCTAGACACCGCAACATTAATCAGTTCCTTATTATCAGCAAACCAATTATAAGTTCCTTGTGCAGTTCTCTGCGTCAATGCCAAAGAAAACAGGATAATATCCTTTTCATCGCCTTGGAACGTGTGAACCGTACCACAGGTTGCCGACACACCACGATTTTTTAAGGCTTCATCAATCATTTCCTTTTGAGCTACAAAAGGTGTAATAATTCCAATTGACTTTTCCGGATGATTGGCTACAAATTCAGCTATGGCATCCGCCTCATTTGCAGAAGTATTACGAGTAAATGGCTTTTCATTCGCCGTTTCCTGGAATATCAGAGGTGGCAACTCTTTTTTAGCTGTCATTACTTGAAGTTTATTGTTGTAATACTTCTTGTTATTGAAACTGATAATTTCCTTTGCAGAACGATAGTGATGACTCAACAAAACTTCATCACTAATGGAATCGGCAGCCAAATATGACTTGTATATGGAATTCTTTTTATAGTCATACTCATCGGCTATTCCGTACTTTTTTATTAGTCGCTTGTTGTCCAAATCGTCTAATGTAATGACCGGATTTAATTGCTGAGGATCGCCTACAAGCATTAAACTTTCGCTGCGTAAAATTGGTAACAACGCCATTGCCATATCACATTGGCTAGCTTCATCTAATATTGTAATGTCAAAATGAACTTTGGCTGAACCCAACTTTTTTGCGGATTGATTAGTCGTTGCTACAACAGGAAAAACCTTCAATAAATTTTCCAGATTCGCATCTTCTTTCAGATAGCGATTGAATTTAGCAACTGCATCATCTGCATTTTCACAATCAATAATTTTCCAAAGTTCCCTATATTTGGGTTCCTTCAGTCGCTGAATACATTTTGCTGACTTAAAACGAATGAAAAACAGGAATTTTTCATAGTCATTGGGCAAATAGCTCAATGCTTTTTCCGTATTAACTTCACCGATATCTGCCAATTTTGATCTAATGCGAGTTAACTGCTTGCTCTGTAAATTTATGCCGATATCAAAAGCGGTATTCTTTTCCAGAAAATCATTTACAGCATCTTCTCGTTCAAGTAAATCAAGCTTATCTTCGTAAGTTTCAAGATATTCAGCTAGTTTTGACGTATTTTCTGTTTTCTCGTTTGAGAATATAGTCAATGCTTCGTCTTTTACTGTCCAATTTTTTGTACGTTCAAAGAGTCCCTTAATATATCCTATGGACTTCTTGACTTCTTCATTATTGCCAAGACGTAAAATTGGGAAAGGAACATCTTTTCCATCTACTGTAATTGATATCAGTTGTTTAAAAGCCCCATCTACCGGTTGATTATTTTGTGACGAAAATAAAACGGTACAATCATTGAAAAATGCGCTTATGATGGTATTGACAATGGTTCTTGTTTTTCCAGTTCCCGGTGGTCCCTGAATATAAGCCATCGGATATTTAAGCGTTTTATGAATTGCCAACAACTGATCTAGATTAACATTATTATCTAGCAGCGCAATGGGATAGTTCTTACGTTTGCGAGATCTGCTTAAAAATTCGCCAAAGAACGCACGGAGGGGCGTAGTCACACTTCCTGACTGCAATGATAATGCAATTGAATCATATTCGTTCGTCAAATCATTAGAAGTTGTTTCCAAGGCGACGATATGAGGCATGTCATCTAACAATTCACCACGGGAAAGCCGTCCATTCTTTATAATCAAATCCTTGATTTGTTTTTCATTTGCATCAAAGTTTTCAAGCAAAAGGAATTCATCTTCATGCAAATAGCGGGAGATTCTAATGACTTCGGTTGCAACATCATTTCTCAGAACAAATCTTGTCAAAATCTTTGGTTCTGGAGACTTTCTCAGTGCTTTATTTTCGATATCAAACAACAATTCATTATAGGCCAACACATAAAGACCTTTATCGGTCTTAATGCTCAGCTTATTCAACCCAAGTTGTTCTAATGCAATAAATTCAGAATTTGATTTTTTTGATTGTTTCTTTTGGAAATATTCAATGAGAGAATCACATTCTTCCTGAGTAAGCTTATAGCATCCCTTAACAAATTGAGATTCATCAAGATGTTCTAGCAACCGAAATTTCTTTTCTCGGTTATCACATGAAAGTTTTTGGCATTCCTGGAGATAATTCAGTATCTTGACATTGTGAACATTGCTAAAAATGCAGGCATATCGAGATGGATTCGCATTTAAATCATGCAACAAAGTCGTATTGCGAAGCGCAAATGTTCCCTCGATAATTTCAGCATATTGGATTCCATCAAAATAAAGATAACGCTGGCTACATTCGTGGGTCATTAAATGAAGACCCATTGTATCTAACCGTGCCCTCTCCACCCCATCTTTATTCTTGATTTCGATATTGTTTATGCTAATCCAATAATGCGTTGTCTTTTTTTCGGCATTGACATACTCAATAGAGAGCCAACGGCCCTCATGAATTGCTCTGAATATGTTTCTTGCGACGCTCATACCAGGAATATATACTGAAAATACGGGAAAAAAGCGGTAGAAGGACTCTTTTAAAGCGAAATCAACATAATTTCTTTACAAAATCCCCTTCTTCCGTCTGCATTTCCTCTGAAAATTTTTGAAAAGAAATAGTCTCATTATATTCCGGCACATGGAACGGAATTGCCTTGATTACAATAGCAGATGAATCTTTGGGTTGAATTAGCGTGTATGATTTTTCCTTTACACTTGTTTCTCCAGAAGGATACAGTAAATATCCTTTCTTTGAAGAGAATCGTAGCAGATAAGACAATATCTGGAAAGAAGCATCTCTGTCCAAGCCGCCATCTAAACGGCGGTATTTTGCATCAAGTACTTTTTCTGCTGTAAATATTTTTCCTTGCTTGGAATCTACATCCATCAAGAAATCCGGATAAATGCAGCGATTCTTGGTGCCATCGTCTAGTTCAAACAGATGCTGTCGTCTAAAACCCGTTCTGTTATTCGGATGGACAAGTTTTTCGCCAATTTCCGAATCTCGCATGATTACGTTTAGATATTCTTCCCAAAGGGCGGCTCCGTCAAAAAGAATTCCATTGATGGAATCCGAGTTGCTTTCGCCATAGCTCAACTTTTGATGGCGTAAAATGGCCAGGCAGAGTTTACGCAAGGGTTCGTATGCAGTGTAATAGGGATGCGTAACAGGACGAAGATTCTTGGCAATAACGGACATACGATCGTGTCTTGAATATGTCGGTGTCGCTGCAACGATTTCTGATACATCATCACGATTCTTGCCGTCCGAACCATTCAGAACTGCATCCCCCATGCTCAAAGAGCGAATATGCTCTATGGTATGGCGAATCAGCTGTGTTACGCAATTGTCCGTTGTGTATTCTCGCGTGTGATAGGCAATTTTACCATTGAAAGGAACATTCTTACGAATATGACGGGCTACATCTATGGGACCGCGAACATTGGCGTCGTTATATTCCCTGGTCACATAGGCTCGGTAAACGCCTTGATTGATCGCCTTTCGCAAATAGGCCGGGAATAAGAAATAAATGAAATCGTAGAACGAATCCTCCCCCACGCTGGTACGAGGAGTAAACGCCACATTGCACACTTTTTGAAGCATGTAATGCAAAAAATAATTCTTGTTTCCAGAATCAAATCGAGACTGTATTTGGAAATGATTGTCTTTGCCCGCAGCAAAGAATCCCATCACATTGCCTGTTGTAAAACGAAGATTTTCGCCATCGACGCGATAATTCAAGACTACGTCATCATTCTTTAAATCGGCTTCTTTGGCAATTGGAGGGAATACAATGAAGTTTGATTCACTCAATTGAGAAAACGTCTTTCCGGCAATACTGTCAAGAGACTTACGAAGAGAATCGCAAGAGCCCTTAAAGCCATCAAGAGGCTGATTGAGAGTATTGTCTTTAAGAATTATCGGCTTCAAAACTAGACTTCAGCGTTTTCTGTTAAATTTTCGGTTTGAACCTTTCCTTCGTATGCTTTTTTCAGAGCACCAAAGTGAGTTCCATCAGGATCGATGCCGCGGAGATATTCCTTGATAATACCTTCGATATGGTATTCCCAAAGAAGATCAAAATCACCTTCGTAATTATCCAATTTCAGGAAATATGCTGGGCCAATGTGATAGGCCGAAGACAGCCCCGGAACCTTTTCTATTGCAGTGTTGATAGAAGTCATTCGTGCAACAGCTTCATCCTTCTTACAGCACTTTAAATCATCCAGCATTTCAATTCGATCGCTTGCCTTGATTTCCTTGAATGCAAAACGACGACGCATGGCGAAGTCCATACATTCTACACTGCGGTCGATATCATTCATAGTACCTATGATATAGACATTTTCGGGAACGAAGAAGCCGTCTACGAATACATCGCTGCTAGGCACTAAGGCGTGATATTGAGTTTTCACCTTACCATTTAAGCCTCTATATCCCGGATCAACAGAAAAGAACAGTTCTCCAAAAATTTTGGACATTTCACCACGGTTTATCTCATCAATGATAAAAATGAATTTTTTATTAACGGATTCAATGGAATTCTTGTAAGATTCCTTATAATTCAAAATGGAATAAAGTACAGCCCAATAGGCCGATGCATTACAACCACCAATAACATTAGAGATTTCTTTATCAATATTTACAATATTCTTTAATGATTCACATGTAGAGAATTTTTCAAATAATTTACTCAAGCGATTAAAGGAAACTGTGTGTTTTCTTGCTTGATCGTTAACATCTTTAGAAATAGTATCAAAACTCTGTAAAACAATATTTCGTTGAGAAGAAATTTCCTTAACATAGACTTCAACACCTGATTTTTGAGAAAAAGATTGAATTTCTTCTTGTTCAATTTTTTTCAAAATATCTTCGTAAGCTTGTGCAAAAGAAATTTCATTTGAATCTTTATTTTGAGATGCCAACAAAGCTTTCTTACAAAAATCCTTAAACACGCCATTTTTACGTTCAAAAACTACGGACCCGTTTTTATCTACAGGTCTCAATCCTTCAACGAAATCGGTATAATCATAGGACTGATGGAACTGAACCATTTCATATTCAGCGTTCATTTCCTCAGCAATCTTTTTCGCCAAGTATGTCTTTCCAGTACCCGGAGCACCATGAAGAATGATGTTGTGATTTGCTTCAAGGAGTTTAACATATTCTTGACACTTATCCATTTCATCCATCCTTGGTTCAATTTGTCCCATTTCTAATTTTTCAAGCGCAAAGTTTTTTAAATCCAATAGATTTTCTGCACACTCTTGCAGGGTCTTACGATATTTCCCGTATTTATTTCCATCAAAATCAACTTCGGGAGAAATTCGAATCCAGTCAACATCGCATTTAAACCAGCGAGGTCTAGCCGGATCAGGAACCTGCATATCGGATGTTACAATTCCAACGCCATATACTCTCAAAAAAGGAAGCTTATTTCCTGGGCCCTTTGTTGCACATGTTGAGGCAATTAAGATGTCTCCGCTTTTAACCAGCTTTATATACTTTTCAGTGTCACACTCGCCACCTTCCCAATATCCTTCTTTTACGAACTTGTCTATTTGGTTTTTGCGAGGTTCCCCGAAACTTGTTCCTGCAATCCAAAATCTTTGTTGCTCGGACGCATAAGTAAAAGCGTTGTCCGACATTTCTGCAAAAGATTTGTACGGCGAATTGGGCTGTTCAAACAATGTTTTTACTTGGCCAATAATCCCGAGATATTTGGCAGAAGAAAGCATTTCATCATTTATGGTTAGATTATGTTTAGCCTTCAACAAGTTTCGAGTTACACTATCCAATGGAATAAATTTTTGAGGATGCGCCCAAAAAAGGACTATGGACATATTCCATTTTATGCCCTTATATTCCATTATTTTGTCAAATTTTTCAGCTAATGTAGATTCGTCATCAGTCAACGCAGCTTCAAATAAATCCCACAATATTGGAATTTGTTCAGATGCAGTTTCTCGCCAATAGAGTGTTGACTGCTGATTATTTAAGATGGGAATGCCACTAAAATCTTCAGGAACCGGAGCTTCGATATTAAAACAATCCTTAAAGTAAGATATCACTTTTATTCGGTTTGCCACCGAAATCCCACGGTTGAAAATTGCAAACACAGAAAAAGGGTCTATGTCGCCAACCTTGGATCCATCATCATTATGAATGTAGTCAGTAAATTTGCTGTCAAGGGAATAGACTATCGCCAAAAGGTCTTTTCGATTATTTTTATACGGCAACAGTTTCTGCGCAAATTCCTGATAGAATGGAATCCAGGTGAGTTTAGCTGATTCTGACATAAAACCTCTATTTTATGTTAAATATAACCTTATAAAATGAGAAAAAGTCGCCAAAGGGGCGACTTATTCCACATAATTGGGTTCAAATCATTTCTATCTATTCTTCTTAAAGTTTTCGGCCTGTTCGAAGATTTCGCCGTAGACTTCGTCGCGTTCTACGGGTGGGTAGCCGAATTCGTCTAGCTTGATGATTAGATCCACCTTGAGCATAGACTTGATGTCGTCTTTCTTATTCCAGTCTGGGTATGCGGCAACATCATCTACGATATTCTTTACTTCCTTGGACAAAGCAATCAGCTTGTCTTCGGGATAAGTAAAGTGGTACTTATCGCAAAGCATCTTCAAAATGTCATAGAAGGCGTTTTCTTCGAAGCTTAAGCCCTTGTCGTCACCGGCATCGAAGGCGGCTCGGACTTCCATGATCATGTTGGTCAGGGTCTCGGCCATTTCTTCGTAGACTTCGCTCTTCAAGATGTCTTGTTCGGTGCGGTCGTTGTATGTTTCGACCAGCGCCTGCATTTTCTTGGTGAAATCGACACCCTTGATCTTATTGACTTTGCGAATTTGGCCAATAGCTTTTTTCAAAAGCATCTGAAGAAGCTTGATTTTTGTATTCGGAAGTTTGATGCGGTTAATGTGCTCCAGGTATTCCTTGTCAAAGATGTTCTGAACAGAATTTTCGGCATTTTCATCATTCAACTTCAAGACTTCTTCAACGCCATCACTCTGGAGGGCGGCGGCAATCATCTCACGAACGTGGGCATTCATCTGGGCTGTATCGGGAGCATCGCCCTTTGTCAGCTTATGAATGATAGAACGGATTGCGAAATAGAAATGAGCCTTATTGCGTTCTGCCTGCTCGATTTTTTCGTTACCCACGCAAATGTCGTAGGATGCCTTCAGGCGCTGAGACAACCCCATAAAGCGAGCTTCATTCTCTTTCGTCTTCTGAACATATTCCTGAGCCTGGCGCAGGCATTCTAGTTTCTTGAGTTCAGCCCCCTCGCCCACAGATTTAAAGTAGGCGGAAGCATCAAAGCCATGCATCAGGCGGTCAAGTAAATCTAGGTGATTGCGGAATTCCGTAATGGCAGCAGAAATATCTTCTACGTTCTGTTCAGAACCGGCACCATATTGCTTTAAGGCAAGGTTCATTCTGCGCTTGATACCGATGTAATCCACAACAATGCCCTTGTCCTTGCCGGCAAAGGTGCGGTTCACTCGAGAAATAGTCTGGATCAAGGAATGTTGCTGAATGGGCTTATCGATGTAAATGGCGTCAAGGCAAGGCACATCAAAGCCGGTCAGCCACATATCCACCACAATGGCAATCTTGAAATTGGAGCGTTCCTGTTTGAACAAGCGGTCCAGTTCCTTGCGGTCATCCTTGTCACCAAGCAAATCCCACAAGTCCTTTTCATCGTCCTTGTTGCGGGTCATGACCATCTTGATGCGTTCAACTGGCTTCAGCTCTCGCTTTTCCTTGTCGCTCAGTTCCTCTCCCGGGACAACCAGAGATTCATCAAAGGCCTTTGCCGTACCCCAATCAGGGCGAAGTTCCAAGATGTTCTTATAAAGCTGATAAGCGATCTTGCGATTGTAGCAAACGAACATGGCCTTGCCACGGACCGAAGACTTTTCCTCGATGCGGGCCTCGTAATGGGCAACGAAGTCTGCGGCAACGGCTTTCAAACGGTCCGGATCGCCAAGGATAACACCCATCTGGGCCATTTCACGTTTACTTTGGCCCACCTGGTATTCGTTGGCACCTTGTTCCGCAGCTTCATCATAATACTTTTCAATATCTTCTAGAACGGAATTGTTCAGCACCACCTTAGCGGCACGACCTTCGTAAACGATAGGCACCGTAATGCCATCCTTCACGGATTCCACCATAGTGTAGATATCCACTTCATCACCGAATACTTCCAGCGTGGCATCTACAGGCGTTCCTGTAAAGCCCACGTAAGTTGCATTAGGCAAGGAATCGTGCAGATAGCGAGCAAAGCCATAGCTGGTCTTTACGCCTTTATCGGTCACGGTAACTTTTTGATCCAGGTTGGTCTGAGTTCGATGCGCTTCGTCAGAAATGCAAACCACATTGTTGCGGTCCGTCAAGAGTTCAATATCTTCGCTGAATTTCTGGATTGTGGTAAGGAACACTCCCCCACTCTTACGGCCTTTCAACTTTTCGCGAAGGTCTGCTCGGCTTTCAACACTTTCGACACGTTCATCGCCGATGTACTTCTTGGATCCAACAAACAAACCAGAAAGCTGGTCATCCAAATCGGTGCGGTCTGTTATCAAGATTATGGTCGGGCTCTTGAATTCCTGGGAACGCATCAGCAAGCGTGTCAAGAAGAGCATGGTATAGCTCTTTCCGCAGCCAGTCGCTCCAAAATAGGTGCCACCCTTGCCATTGCCAGCAGGCTTGCGAGCCTTGCAAATATTCTCGTACAAAGATCGTGCAGCGTAATATTGCGGGTAACGGCAAAGAACCTTCAATTCCTTTTTGCTGCTATCCGGGAAATACTGGAAATTCTTGAAAATATCCAGCAGGCGCTTACGGCCAAACATTCCCTGGATCATGGAATACAGGCTTTCAATACCCTCGGCATCAACACGCTTATCCTTAAAACCAATACGACGCCAGGCGTAATAGTAATCGTACTTGGCAAAGAAACTACCGGCCTTGTTATTAACGCCATCGCTAATGACACAGAAGGCGTTATAGACAAACAGCTGGGGAATATCACGGCGGTAACGAACGGTCAACTGTTCAAAGGCATTGAACACTGTGGCATCTTCACGAACAGCGCTCTTGAACTCAAAAACAACCAGAGGCAAGCCGTTTACGTAAAGAATTCCATCGGGAATACGCTTTTCGTTCCCTAGGCCAACAATTTCCAGCTGGTTTACAAACTTGATAATGTTATGGTCTGCGCTGTACTTTGCCTGAACATCGGCAGCCAAGGCGACACCGGAATCTTCGGAATCCAAGCCAAAGCCCACCTTTCGATGATCCCCTAATGCAGAATAATCCACCAGTTCAATAAGAATATCCTTCTGCTTCGGGTCTTCGCGCTTGAGCATGTAACCGTCAGAAAGCCATGTACAGAACTTCTTGTTACTCTCGTAAAGGTCGCTTGCGGCCAAAGAACGCAACTCCATCACAAGAAGCTGGATTTCATTGTCGGTAATGCCCTCGGCATCATACCTGCGATGCAGATATTCCCGCAAGTCCGATTCAATCAGGACATCTTCTTCGGAACGGGCAATCTGCTCCCCAGGAACATAAGAATACCCCTCCTGAACAAGGAGATCCTTGATCGCAATCTCTAAATCAGCTTCTTTGAAGGCCATGATTTAAAGATAACTTAGTTTTTGCAATACAAAAATATAAGGTCACAAATTTTGACCTTAAAAGTTCACATACACCCTATTTACATCAACCACGGCAAAGGGAGTGGCTTTAGGGAATGGCGATTAAAAGCATCCAGCACAGTCCCACGAAGGACGGTCCACAACGTTCGATTAAGCTGCTGACGGATGAAAACTTCCTTCAGTTTTTCATCTTTCAACAACTCAAGAGACTTTTCTAAATCAGACGTTGTGAATATAACAGCAATAACATATTGCGTTTTGAAATAATCCTTGCCTCTAACGGCGAAATTTATTTCGTACTTGATTCTAAACAACAAGTTTCCATTATTTACTGCAGGATCCTCATTGGCAAATGCCTGACCGGTCTTTACTTCAGCTTGCTCGCCTTTTTCCAATTCCTCCGGATAAAAGACTACAGCCTCATGAGATTCCATGAATCGAATATCAGCAAGCTGAAGCAAACCTAACAACTCTTTAAACTTTTCTTTCATAAGAAACCTCGCTGTTATGCGGCATACACATTCTTACCATTAATCAATTTCAGTGTAGTGGCACTCCAGGACAATCCGGCAGTCGTATTGTACGTAGCCATCGATTCACAAGCCATACCAACCTTGAAAGTCTTTTTTGCAAAGCATTGAAATTCAGATTCAATAGCATCACGAAGGACTTCATCCAAATACTCGTTCGTGGTCTTGTTTTCACCGGATGCGAGTTTGCGAACCGTATTTTGCAGGTCATAAGGAACCTGAACAGTCATATCCTTCATAGGGGTGACGAGCAATTCACCACCAACAGCTTCAGCCATTTTCAACAACTGCTTGTAAGAAGGATTTGTCTTCAAGGACTCAATGCGGGAAATTGCGCTCTGGGTTGTGCCCATTTTCTCTGCAATATCTTTCTGAGTAAGATCCTTCGAATCCTTCAGGAACTCGTAATCAGCAAGAAAGGCAGACAAAGCCTCGTACATCTTTACAAAGGAAGCGAGTTTTTCATCTTCGCTTTCCAACGATTCCATGAAATTCAAAACTTCATCGTTCTTCATTGCATGTCTCCTTGCTTGACCATTTCCTTATACTGTTTTAACTTATCTTCTGCGTTGTTTAGCTTCATCGGTTTTGTTTTGTGCTTCAACTCAGCGCACAAAAGAATCAGCGTGTTTTTCAATAATTCCGCAAAGCAAAAATAGATTCGAAAAACACCTCCACCAGCCTGTTTGGGAATTCGCATTTCATAAAGTCCTCCTTTATCTGGGAACTTGTAAATCTGCTGGTTCTGCAGGTATGGTGATATATCGTCAACCTTAGCAAGATTTGTCAAAAAAGTCTTAACGCGCAAGTACAAATCGGGTCTATATCTGGACAAATCTTTTATTTCTCGCCCGACATCACCAACCTCGTCCTTATAGTCTTTATCGGGACTATGCAGCTCATCGTCAGGGAAAAACTTAAAATTCATGTTTAAAATATAGCATATATGCTATAAAAAGCAATAGATGGAATAATTTTTATAAAAAAAGACTCAAAAACTTCCGTTTTTGAGCCATTTTCAATCATTAATCCTATTTGCCTATTCAAACAACTTTGACGGTTCCAATTCTATTTGGGAATCTTCAAGTTTCTAGTAAAGATTCTGAAATTCCTTCAATAATTGAACAAATAGCATCAATATGGCAATCTTCTCTTTTTCCCTGAGGATGCTGAGAGAAAATATACTTTACACCATTGAACTCTTGGAAAGATGCTGTATGACGTCCCCATTTTACCTTTTTATTCTTTTGTGGATCCAAGCCAATATGTCGCACATAAAAATTCTCCCAACCAGATGTTAGGAAAACAATTGTTCGAGGATTTAAGATTTCAATTTCCTTATCCAGGATTGAGCAACATATTTCCTGTTGTTTCCTTTTCATATTAGAATTCGGGTTTCCGCTATCAGGACTGACCTTATAAAGGTTTGACCACGACACATACTTAAACCATTCTTTTTTCTTTTCAATTCTATTTATGACACCGATAATAATGCGCCAAAAAGCAGATTTCCTTGAATTATAACCTTTGGCACTGCCGGCGCAATTCTGAACCCACTCAATTTCGTCATCTCGGTTTACAATCCTACTCAGATTAGATTGAGAGAACAATTCGTCAACATTCTTGCTAGAACTAATCCAGCCATTTACAGATTTTCCTATGAAAAGAATTCTGTTTTTTGAGGAATCAAACTCCTTTCCTTTCTGAATAAAAAAAGTACAATAACAGTTCCACTCTTCATTTGTGAACTTAGAGAGAAGACTATCATATAGCGGCTTTAATTCATCTATTCTTTCCATCATACGGACAACTCACTCAAATAACTTTGACGGTTCTAGTTCCACTTGAGAATCTTCAAGTTTCTTGTATAGATTTGTGCAAAGAATGTTGAGAGCAGCTAATGCGTGAATGACGTTTTTCAAATTGGCAAGCTGGTAATTGGGGATGCCATTCTCTGGTTTATCGGCACGGAAATGTTTAACCTGGTTATAGTCCTTCCACCAGCCGGCAGCTTCGGCGCCGAAGTTGGCAAAAGGAACAACGTTAATTTTCTCGTAGGGATATTTCGTAGAAATCGTCTGATCCTTAATCCTAGAATCATTTGTAACAATGACAGACATCTTCTGAAGAATGTTCTTCGGCTTTGAAGCCGGATCAACCACCTTGCAGTATTCCTCCGCAAGGGAATCAATCTCACTACAGATATTCAGGAATAAATAAGTGTAGCGGCTAGAAAACGTACTGTAGTTACTCTTGTCAATAGTAACATATTCATCGGTCTCCAAGAAATCCTTTTCAAGGAGAAGATACTGCTTCCAGAAAATTTTAGAGAATTGTTGTTGAATCATTTGCTTTTTGCAGGAGGCTTGGGCGACGGAGATGTGGTCGGAAGTGTCTGAACCGGAGACGTATTTACTGATGCACGAGTATTAGCACCATCTTGATGAACAACATTAATCTTTATCGGAGCGTTGGTTGTCATTTTTCACCTCTTTTTTTATAAATTCAACCCTTATCACTTCTTTTGAAGAAATTAGCATTTTTTCAACATTATCTAACGGTATAATCTTATTATCATCATCAATCCAACCAGCATTAATAAGAATAAAATGACCTTTTTCAGGGCTATCTGGATATTGCAATATAAAGCCAATTAAACGTCTCTCTCCATCCAAGTGCAATATTGCTAATCCTGAAGAATCTCTAAAAAAAGAAAACCACTCTGATGGATGCAAAGTTTTATTTGTAAGATGCAACTTTGACAGCAATCCAATGGTATAACGAAATAGTTTAGAACGAGATGAATCCTCCCTAAACCATAAATTTGGAATATCATTATTCACGCACCAAGACAATAATAAACCAAGTAATACTGCGAGAATTATAGAAAGAACATAATTCAAATCATCAGACGCGTTCTCTATACAATTATAGCATAACATTATATAATTTAAAACTATCACCCCGGTTTTTACAAATGCCGTCATAACAAGGGCTTGAACAACCCTTTCAAAGGGAGTTGATTTTTCATACGATGTCAAAAGATAAAATATACCGGCAGAGATAAAGCCCGGCAACAATTTAAAAACTACATCCACAAATTCCATATTGCTTCCAATATTTTTCTGACAAATTATTCTTTACTTAATTTTGACTCTGCATCTGCGATTTTTTGTTTCAAACATTCTTCCTTGTTAAATTTCAAGAACAACCTTCTCCGAGATTTTACATCATCAAGTTTCTATTCAAATTTTTTAAAGATTCCAACAACATTTTGCACATATCATAGAATCGTTGACTGTACGAAACACATTCTTCTTTGGCCAATTCAATGTGATGATCCGCCATAGTTCTATAGTCTCTGACTTCTTTTAACAATTTCGATAATTGAGTTGAACCGCATATTTTCTGTTCAACCAATTTCAGCATTTGAGCACTTGATAACGGGCGATGTTCCTTTCCTGGATTGTACAAATCAGATTCTTCGGCAACATTCTTTTCAAGGATCCATTTCTTTATCAACTTTTCATCAATGTTTCCATTTGCAAAGAGTTTATCCAATTCAGAGCAGGAATCACAAAAGGATTTCAATGTATTCTCAACAGGAGCCTTTAGCAAAGGATTCTCTGTATTCCTAAAGATATCTACTCCAAATGATTCATTTATTTTTTTCAAAGACTCAAAGACGCCTGAAATAGGATCAATATAATCAGCAAATTCTCCATAAAACTGACTATGGACAAATTTTTGATACGCCTCGTCTTTTTCGTAATCAAGGAACTTGGCTTCCTTTAGTTCATAGGATTCCCAATGTTTCTGATTTTGTTCAGACATTGCTGCAAGATCCTTGTAAATAGCCCCCACGACTATTTGACCATTTTCAAGTTTTCTTTTTGAATAACGAACCCAGATGTATGGAGTATTTTCACCTAAAGAGAGTACAGAACCTCCTGATTCAGAATCTTCAGTCTCATATTTTTCAGGATGGCCAAAATAACGACGTAAGACTTCTTCATCAAAATAGGCTTGAGCAATCTGGCCAGCACCAAGCTTTAGTCGTTTCTTATATTCAGGAATATTTTGGCGAAGTAATCCTAACTTTTCATAATAACAGGCTAGAATTCTTTGGGAAGGAAAGAACATGTGTGTTATTTGATCTTTAAATTCTGGAGATTCTTGAATATTCCTCGGATCAAAACTCATCGTACATAGTTTAACATTTCTATTTAAACTTCCATAGCCCAAGTTCTGAAAACTTTCAAATATTCTCATGGCAGCTTCATTTGTTATTTGCAAATGTTCTGCCAAATCCAAGGCTGAAATACCAACTGGATTATCAAACCATTTCTTTGAACAATACTCTAAAATCTCAGATGGTTTAAAAGTTCTTTCTTCTTCCAATTACATAAACCTTTTGATAAAAATTAGGTACGAATACAAGCTTCAATAAACATTTTACCAAATGCAGTGACGCTATAATAGCATTTATTCAACGTTATACTTTTATATTGGTTCGGCACAAGCATTTTTCTTAAAGTTTCTATCGCATGAAAAGAAGCAATTTCATCATAAAGGCTCTCATTAACTTTATGAACTCCAAAATTATCTTTTAGAATTCCCATACTTTCTAAATTTGATAAATAAGCAAGTTCATTACTAGGATATAGTAAAGAAACCTTCTTTTGTATATTCGTAACATGCTTGCATATCACTTGATAGCCTTTTTCCACATTACCGTTAAAATCACAATAAAGTATTTCATCTACATTTTGAAGATATTTTAGTATTCGAGCTTCGTCCGGAGATAAACGTTCTATCATAGACACAAAAGATGGATGAGCTACATTTACTCGATTTTCATTTGACGCATTAGTCAATAAATTTGTAAATAATTCTGCAATTTCATCATTTGTTGTATACGTTAACTTATCTAAAACAGGAGCCCCCAATTCAGGAGCAACCTCTATTCGCTTTCCTTCGGGAATTGATTCTAGCTTCTCCTTATATTCATTTAAGCGCTTTACAAAAAGTAACTTCGCCTTTTCGTTAACTAGTTTTAACGGAAGTAGAACTGTTGATGAAAATTCCAATACTGTGCCAAGGGCTTGACCAACAGCTTTTACACCAGGTTGTGCTAAATCAGAATATACTTGTGGTAGAATAGTTTTGGCACAATCAACTAAAACATTTTGCAGTTCAGAAGGAATTTCACTCATGTCTTTTATCCACCAATTTTGGAGAGGAGAAGGGTTTGCATTTGAGTTAATAATTGATTTTCTCTTCTACGCTCTTTTATAGATTCAAATAGAGGCACATATTCTTGTTTTAAAATTTTCAATTGAACATCTGATGGAATGACTATTGGAAAATCTTCTATTTGGGGGCCGCTAATATGCAAAATGGTAGAGCCAGTATTTACTCGCGATACATACTCAGAAAACTTTTCCATTTTCAGTGACATGTAGATATACAACTGAATTTCAATGGAATTCGCACGCAATCTTGTCACTCGTTGAGCTAAAAGTAAAGGCAAATCATATTCTGTAACTAAAGACCAGTTCTTTCCAACTTTTGATCCATCCATTCCGATGACAACATCCCATTCTTGCAAATAGCATTTTGCAATGCGTTCTGTTATTTCATCATTAAATCTCTTTACAGTATCCCAGCGGAGACTTTGCTCAGTCACATTTTCACCTCGCAAAGCAACAACTCCTTCCGTTTCAGAATACCGTTCGCCGTCAAAAGGGTATCCCGAATAACTTTTACACAGATCCCCGATTCTACCTTTGACAATAGAAGAATCTTCTTGGAACATCTTTTGATAAATTGTACAAGCGGTTTGTTCGAGGGTGGCGATGAGTTTCTTGTTGGTTTCTATGCGGTTTTGGAGGGTATTGTACTCGGCTACGATTTCGCGCTGTTTTTCTATTGAGGGGATGGGTACGAGAACTTCGCACATTTCGTCCCAATCAAATACTTCGCGGGCGCTTCCATGACTTTTGAAACGAGCGTAGCGGTCAAATTCTGGACGACGGAACCACATCATTAGATATTCTGGCTCCAAAGCATTTTTGTCGATGACTTCAAATACAGAATACGCTTGAGAAATAATTGCGTCATCAAATTCATCCAATAAAGCAACTGAAATTTTATCGCCGTTACGAGAGGTTACAGGACCATAGGCAAATTGACCTTTGGTTACAACCTTATAAGTGGATAAATCTGTTCCAACGATGTTGGCTATAGAAGGCATAAACGCTTTTGTTATGCTTACACCCAACAATCTCGTCACTTTCAAATCCCTGTTCCTTACATCCACAGGGCGAATGTAATCACCTAGGCGTTTCAAATCATTTTCAGACATCAAATAGATCCCTTAAATTTCTGCATTCCGGCTCGACTCTATTTCCCAAAAACGAAAAAAAAAATTGGGAAATAGCAACATTTTTTCTAACAAGAAACTTCTCCCAAAATTTTTCCAGACCAAAGTCTTTTCAGGAACTGGGTTGCTGGCCATACTTCAATTCCATTCAACTTTCGAGGAGTTTCTTCCATCGAAACAAGAATGAGCTTTGCTTCGGGATGTTCTTCGCCAAAGGCTTTCAGCCCCTTGGTGTCGTGAGACTCTACGTTTTTTGCAGACTTTATCTCAATCGCCACCTCGGCATCGCCAATAACGGCATCAACTTCGTAGTGGTTATCCAAAGTGTGCCAGTAACTGAGTGGCTTATCGCCACCCTTGCAATACGAAAGATATGCTCGCAGTTCCTGAATTATCAAGTGTTCCAGGGCATGTCCGTAAGTTTCGGTCCCCTGCACCAACGGAATTCTTTGCAACAAGTGGTTTGGTATTGCCACGTCAAAATAATAGAACTTGGGCGATTGCTGTACTTTGCGCTTGATTTCTTTTGTATAGGCAGGCAGATTGAACCCCAGCAGGGTTTCTTCCAAAATTGAAAAATATTCCTTCACAGTCTTTGCCGACACTCCGCAATCCCGAGCAATGTTTGCGTAATTGACAATTTCTGCGTTGCTGAGAGCGGCTACCTGCAAAAAGCGAGTAAAGGAATCTAGCCTACGCACCACAGATTCTTCCACAATTTCTTGTTGTAGATAATCGCCAATATAGGATTGTATTCGCCGCGTAGCATTTTTAGCAAGATAATGACGAGGTAGCATTCCGTTGTTCAAGGCATGATCTATATCGAAATCTGGGATTTCGGCACTGACCAACGGGAAAAGCGTCCGGCGCAAAGCGCGACCTCCCAACAGGTTTGCTCCGCTTCTGCGCAGTTTACGGGCGCTGGAACCGCTCAAGATAAACTTTATTCCCTTGTTCTCGATAAGCCAGTGAACTTCATCCAAAAGGGCGGGGACTTTCTGAACCTCGTCAATGATAACAAGTTCTCCATCTTCGAGCATTTCGCACTCTTCCCTCAATCGTGCGGGGCGAAGCCTGAATGCCATCTGCAAATCAGTCTTGAGCAGGTCGTAAAAACGAGCTTTGGGGAACAACGTTTTCAACAGGGTGCTTTTTCCTGTCTGACGGCTTCCCCATAAAAAAAGGCTATCTTCTTCTATTTCCGATATTTTTAAAATTCGTTCTAGCATAAAACTCCTTTTTCATCAAAAATAGCAAATTTAAGTAAAAATAGCCAATAAATCACATAAAAAAGGAAGTACTACTCCCGAAATTCTGTTAAAATCGGTAGTACCACTCCCTTTTTTCAGCATTTTTACAGTTCAAATCCCAGGTTCTTAAATACCTTTGCCAGTTCCTTTTCGGATTCTTTTTCCTTTTTCAAGAGTTCGCGCATTTCGGCCTGGAGACCGCGCATTTTCTCATCAAAATCCACCTGTTCATCGCGGTTCTTGAATTCGATGTACTTGCTGGGTACAAGGGACCAGTTCTTGGATTCGATTTCCTTGAGGGTTGCGGTTGCGCAGTATTCCGGTTCGTCCTTGATTTTCTGGACTTGCCACTTGTGATAGGTTCCGCTGATTTTTTCGATGTCAGCAGCACTGAACTGGGTGTATTTCTTTTCGAAGGGTTCGCCCATCTGGCGCAGGTCCATAAAGAGCACTTCGCCTTTTCGGCTGCGGTACTTGCGCAATTCCTCGCCCACCTTTACTTCGTGGGCAGTCTTGTTGTTGTTCAAGATCCAGAGTGTTACGCTGATGTCCGTAGAATAGAACATGTTGCGGGGCAAAATAAGGATTGCTTCCACCTTGTCGTTCTGCAAAAGTTCCTTACGGATCTGGAGTTCGTCACCTTCCCCACTGAGGGCTCCGTTAGAAAGCAGGAACCCGGCCACGCCATTGTCGGAGAGCTTGGAGAGAATGTTCAGGATCCAACCGTAGTTTGCGTTGCTGGTGGGCGGCACGGTGTAGCCCTTCCAGCGTGGGTCATCGAGGAGTTCGTTTTCGGCTCGCCAGGACTTCTGATTGAATGGCGGATTTGCCATGATGAAGTCGGCCTTCAAATCCTTGTGCTGGTCTTCGGCAAAGGTGTCGGCAGGTTTTTCGCCCAGGTTGCCGGTAATGCCACGGATGGCAAGGTTCATCTTGGCAAGTTTATAGGTTGTGCCGGTGTATTCCTGACCGTACACAGAAACCTCGCGCTTGTTGCCGTTATGGGCCTCGATAAACTTCATACTCTGCACGAACATACCGCCCGAACCGCAGCAGGGGTCATAAATCTTGCCACGGTAAGGTTCGATCATCTCGGCGATAAGGCCAACGATTGTTTTCGGGGTATAGAATTCGCCCTTTCCCTTGCCTTCGGCAATGGCGAACTTTCCAAGGAAGTATTCATACACACGGCCAACGACATCCTGTTCCTTGTCCTTGATGGTGTCGATGCCATCGATGTCGCTAATCAGGGCGGCAAGCTTTGCCACATCCAGCTGGAGGCGGGAGAAATAGTTGTCAGGGAGTGCGCCTCGGAGGCTCTTGTTCTTCTTTTCGATATTGGAGAGAGCCGTGTCGATAAGCAGGGCGATGTCGGCTTGGCGGGCATGTTCTACAATAAAACTCCAGCGGGAAGTTTCTTCCAGGTAGAACACATTGTCCTTGTTGTAGAACTCGGGCATTTCAAGGTACTTTTCGCGGCCAGCGGCCTTAAGTTTTTCGCGCTGTTCCTCGAACTTGTCGCTTGCAAACTTCAAGAAGATCAGAGAAAGAACCACATGCTTGTATTCAGCTGGTTCAACGCTTCCGCGCAACTTGTTAGCCGATTCCCAGAGGGATGCCTCTACAGACTTTTCTACAACAGCTTTCTTGGTTGTTTTCGCCACTTTTGCCATGTATGTACCTAATTATAAATGCTAGATCCTTCGCTCCGCTCAGGATGACACAAGGGAACGAAAGGATGACTTTTCAATAGAAATATAAGATAAATTATGCCTAGTCCGGCTTTTCAAGCGCAACATTTGGAAGCTTCTTTAACAATCTTATTACCTTTGCCCACTCTTTTTCATTAGGTGGGTAAAAAACACGTATTTTTTTGTTTGGGAAAACCTTGGCAACTTCGCATGTGTTTACCGATATAGGGATAAGTAGCGAATCAATTGCAGGAAATCTCTTACAGAAGAGCTTATATTGCTCAATAAATAAATCTTTGCCCCAGCATAGAGTAAAATCAGCTCTATACCTTAAAAAAGAGGATGACAAATTAGACTTTTCTCTAAGGAAAATACACCAATGAGGCTTATTCTTTTCATCTCTGGCCGTTAATTGCAAAAATTCATCATCTAAATTATCCTCAAAATCGGCAAGCCATCGCAGAGCTTTGCCATCAAACTTTTCTGCAGGAGCATAAAGTTTCTCATTCATCAAAACTTTGGAAAATGGATCGTTTATTGCATTTTGCATCCCATACGCAAACGAGCCCATAGTATGTTTGGCAAAATGCTCAAAGCCGGGCAAGTCGTTTAATCGAACAGGCTTCTTGCAAATGAAATCCGTTCCTCGAACTCCGTATTGAGTTTCGTCAAACATTTCAATTTCTTCTACCTGAGTATAGCTCCATAGGAAGAAATCCTTTTGTTTACGCCCCTTTTGCTTGATGCCAACAATCAGATAAACTTTTTCGCCCTTTAACTTAAGGCAATCTCTTTTCTTTGATGTTGTATAGCCTTCGCCACAGACTTTATTCTCGTAAAAAGCACCTTCAAAAGGCAAATATCCTAACGCATTGAAGTTGTGATACTGCACGTAGCAACATTTTTCAAGATTCTGCTTGCGGGGCCACATTCTGTCTGCACTGGGCGGACACATCATTCGATTGTATTCCGGTTGCAGTTCTTCAATCTTGGCATACTCATTTTTGGTAAGGTCATCCCTGTCGCACTCCAAAAGCACTTCAAATTTGAAGTTTCCGTAAACGCCTGGCTGAGAAACCTGCTGCGTGAGGCCATATTTCAAGAAAGCCCTTCGAAGGGGATTCTCTCCATCGGGATTTTCAATCTTGTCCAGAGACTGGGTATGCTGTTTCCAACGGCTGGAAATATTAATAGACTGGCCGATATAGCACTTGTTGTTGACCAGATTAGTAATCTTGTAAATCCCGCATACTTGATCCATACATAAACCTCAGGATAAATTTATCCTAAAATTTTGACAAATTAGTGTCAGAAACGAAAAAAGAACCCCAGAACCTCGCGGTGGAGATTGTCAAAAAAACGGCGTTCAACGCAGAGGCTTGAAGGAAGGAAAATAAACGTTCCTAGAGTCACTGATTTTCAATATATTCCTGATAAAGTGCCACCGGGCCGAGGTGCCACATCTTGGTGTTTTCTTGTTCCAGCTCGCTGTAGGTTTTCGAAAGATAGAGTTTTTTGAGAGCTTCTACAGGTTCAATGTTTGAATCTTCCGCAAGCATTTCAGCCATCCAGGAGAGTTTGGAAGGCAGGAGCAAATAAAGATTTTCCTGGTTTACTTCCAAATTCATTTTACCCCTCCCTGGCGAACTGCAATAAACTCATCGATTTCTTCCACAAGCCATGTAGCACTTTGTGTATGCAAAACTTCAAAGTGTTCCTGCAAATATTCCAAAACGCCATACTTGTCTAAATGCTGCATAGCTTCGGCTCCAGAAATTTGCTTCGCATTCTTATATTGCTCAATGCAAAACGAAATAAAATAAGAAATGTTTGACGGCTTTTCTTTCATACTATTCTATCCGACTATTTCGTTTTCATTCCTTAAAACGGAACTTTCCCTTGCCGTGGCCCACAACAGGTTCTATCAAATTGAGGGCTTGCAATTTTTTCAAGGCAGCCGACGCCGATGAGGCTCCGCAGACGACGATTTCCCTTACTCTAGAAACACCAAAAATTTCGTCTAGCTCTACGCCCCGAACAAATTTCAGCAAATTTTCCTTAGCGGTCTTATTAAACGAGGATTCTTCCACAGCTAGTTCAATCTTTGCTTTTTTCGTTTCAATCGTTGGCTTTTCATTACCAATCGTTGGTTTTTGAGTGTTAATCGTTGGTTTTTGACCTTTAAAGTCCACATGCATAAACCGATTTTTCAGTTCATTATGTTCGCCCATGAGCATGTTACGGAAGAACTTTTCCAAGAATTCTGGATTTTTATCGATACCCTTCTGCAGATTCTTGTAGTTGGCGCGGACCAGAGCGTTTCTGAAATACCAGGAGTTCTTCGCAAAAATGTCGTTAGAAACCTTAAAGCCCATGGAACGCAAGTACTTGATGGTAAACACGGCGGTCGTTCTCGTATTGCCTTCGCCAAAGGCATGGATTTGCCACAGTCTCGAAACAAAGTAGGCCAGGTGTTCCACAATTTGGTCCATGGATAAGCCTCCATAGATAAAATTGCGTTCCTGCTCAAAGTCGTAATCCAGGGCCATCTTCAGTTCAAAGGCGGCCCCGTACATTACGGATGCCCCGTTCAGAACCCATTCCTTTTTAGAAATGTCGTAGTCTCGGATTTTTCCGGCAAACTTATAAATTCCCTGGAACAGTTTCCCGTGAATCGCAATCAGGTACGAGGGCGAGAAATTGAATGACTTTTCGCTGAGAATTTTTGCGATGCGCGCAGAAACCTTGTCCGCCTCTTCGGCGTCATCTTCGTCGTCATTCCGTTCTGTCTTTGACTCGTAATAACTGTTGATCAGTTTCTGAGCTTCGTCAATGGTAATGTCGCCATCGATGTTACGGCGGGCAGTCTCAAAAAGGTACTTGGAAGGAGTTAGCCCATCGACCTGCTGCAAGCCAATTGCCGTGGACCAGGCAGAAGACATTTCATGCCGACTTGGTTCCGTATGACGAATGTATTCGTCAAAGTCTAGTTCAAACTTTTTCTTTTCCATTGCTCGTATGAACGATATGCGTACCTTGATTGTTTATATGAGGGAAATATAAGTAAATAAAAAACTCCTTACAAACAATTCACGATAACATCCACCATAATTTCCTTTTCTTCGGGCCTGGAGTGGTATGTGCAAATTTTGATACAACCACTTCCACCCACGATAGTCTTGGCAACTGAATTTACAGTTCTTTTACATTTTTACCCTTTACAAAAAATACACATAAACTATTATTCCTCCCGAGCGTTACGAACAGTCTCCTGAACACTTGAGTTAATCAAGTGTTTTTTCTTATAGGAGATAATATGCCCACACAAAAAAAAACAAACATCATCGGCAACAACGAATCCCCCAAAACGGAAATCGCGTCTCTATTGGCGGATTGCGCCTTCAAGTACGTGTACACCCGAGACAATC